>NZ_UBIZ01000338.1:0-82999 GCF_900465275.1 Parafrankia sp. Ea1.12
GATCGACGTCCAGCTCTGCGGCGACGCGCACCTGCTCAACTTCCGTCTGCTCGCGTCGCCTGAGCGTCACCTGGTGTTCGACATCAACGACTTCGACGAGACGCTTCCCGGCCCGTGGGAGTGGGACCGGACCAGAACGAACGTGATTTCGCGGCGCTCGCCGAGGCCGCGCGGTCCGGACGGATCAGTACGGCAGGTCAACGAGCGGGGCCGGGGACCCGTCGGCATCGACCGTCCCCGGCCCCAGTGGCCCGGGTGAAGGCCGGCAGACCGCGAATGTCGTCGGCGGTCGGACCACGCGGGGGTGCCGGCGCGCTGTCAGGGACGACCGAGGGCGGGCGCCGAAACCGCGCGGCGGACCCGTGAGACGTCGTTGACGATCGTTGTTGACGCGCGCAAGGGGGCTCCGTAATGGATTATCCACTTCTGTCAGTATTCTGGACGATGCTGCTCTTCTTCGGGTTTGTCCTGTGGCTGTACCTGCTCTTCATCGTCGTATCGGATGTTTTTCGTAGTCGCGACCTCTCCGGCTGGGCGAAGGCCGGTTGGTTGGCGGCGGTAATCATCATTCCACTGCTGGGTGTCCTGGCATACACCATATTCCGTGGCGATTCAATGGGTGAGCGGGCGTTTGAGGACGCGCAGCGGCAGCATGCCTTGCATCAGGCATTTCGGCCGTCCGCGGTGCAGTCTCAGGGGGTTGCCGATGAGATGGCGAAGCTGGTCGCTCTCCGGAGGAACGGTGAGATCAGCGAGGAGGAGTTCCAGCAGGCGAAGTCGCGGGTCCTGGCCTGAGCGTGCTACGGATCTGTGAGTGTGTCGCTGCGGCGTCTGGCGCAACCTAGTCGGGCCCGGCACCAGCGCCCCGGCCGCGCCGGGGATCGCCCGCGTCCCGGACGAGTCGACGTTCCGCCGGGTCTTCGCCCTGCTCGACGCGGCCGCGCTGGATGAGGCTTCGACCACGACCATGCGGTCGTCCTCGGCCAGCTTGGCAGAGGTTCCGGGCTTTATCTACTAAATTGGTAGACATAGTTCTGGCCTGCCGGTACCGTCCCTGACATGAGCGGTCATGCAATCTTGGTCGACCGCCCGCACGTCGACTACGGGCGGGTAGCCAGCGCCCTCTGTCGACGCTGCCGCTGAGCCTGCCGCTCACTCCACGAAAGTCTCCTCGCTGATCGTCCGAACTTGCTCGTCTGACAGTTCCGACGTCGCGCACTCGTAGCTGTGCCATGCCACCAGCGCAACCGAACATCCCACCTGCGGCGGCGCCGGGCGGCTGGCCGGTCCCGCCTGGCAAACGCTCCGATGTGCGAGTTCGCCCTGACGGTCAGTCCTCCCGTCTGACACCGATTCCCGGCTGGGTGACGGCAAGGACGTCAGAGGGGACGGACGCGCTCGAACCACGTCACAGAATCAGCGCAGCAACGGAAGGCTGACATGTCACCACCCGACGCGTCGGACCTGCTCGTCGAGGCGGCGTCCCGGCAGGCGGTGCCCCCACCCGCGGTGACGTCCCGGCAGAAGGACGAATCCCCGCCAGCCTCGGACCCGCCGGGGGAGAGGGCCCGGCCCATGCCCGCCGTCGAGACGCTGTCCGGGGCCGGACTGCGGCAGCGGCGCAGCCTGCCCCGGCCGATCCGTCGGCTGTTCGGCCCCGTCCTGCTGTTGACGATCTGGCAGGTCGGCTCGGTCGTCGGTTACATCCCCGAAGACACGATCGCGGCTCCGAGCGCGGTGGCCGGCACCGGTTGGGACATGATCGTCGATGGTTCGCTGCCGGAGGCGCTGGCGGTCTCGTTGCGCCGGGTCGGCTACGGGCTGGTCCTCGGCGGGCTCGCGGGGCTGGTCCTCGGCCTGCTCTCCGGCCTGTTCCGGCTCGGCGAGGATCTCATCGACGCGCCCATGCAGATGCTGCGCACCGTTCCGTTCCTCGGCCTCATCCCGCTGCTCATCATCTGGTTCGGGATCGGCGAGGCCCCGAAGATCGCACTGGTGACGCTGGCGGTCGCCTTCCCGCTCTACCTGAACACCTACGCGGCCATCCGTGACGTCGACGAACGCCTGGTGGAAGCCGCCGGCACACTCGGGCTCAACCGCTGGCAGCTGGTCTGGCACGTCGTGCTGCCGGGATCACTGCCGGGCATGCTGGTCGGGCTGCGCTACGCCCTCGGGTTCTCCTGGCTGGCGCTGGTCATCGGTGAGCAGGTGAACGCCGACCAGGGCATCGGCTACCTGATGATGAACGCCCGCGAGTTCCTGCAGACCGACGTGATCGTGGTCTGTCTCGTCGTGTACAGCCTGCTCGGGCTTCTGACCGACGTCGTCGTCCGCCTGCTGGAAAAGGGGGCGCTGTCGTGGCGGCGCGGATTCTCGGGGCAGTGAAAGAAACCGCGGCGAACGAGAACACCGGGAATAAGAACACCACGGAGGAGAACGCCAGGCGTGGCGCCGTCACCGTACGAGGCCTGCGCCGGGTGTTCACCGATCCGGCCGTCGGAGAGAAGGCCGTCCTCGACGGGCTCGACCTGACGGTGGCCCCCGGCGAGTTCGTCGCGCTGCTCGGTCGTAGCGGCTGTGGCAAGAGCACACTGCTGCGCGTTCTGGCCGGCATCGACCGCGAGGTCGAGGGCGATGTGGTCGTCCCGACCAGACGCTCCGTCGCCTTCCAGGAGCCACGACTGTTGCCGTGGAAAAAGGTGTGGCGCAACGTCGCGCTCGGCCTCACCGGACCCGACGTGCGCCTGCGATCCCTGGCCGCGCTCGCCGAAGTGGGCCTCGACCACCGGACCGACGCCTGGCCGCTGACGCTGTCGGGTGGGGAGGCGCAGCGCGCCGCGCTGGCCCGCGCGCTGGTGCGCTCGCCGGACCTGCTGCTGCTCGACGAGCCCTGCGCCTCGCTGGACGCGCTCACCCGGCTGCGGATGCAGGCGCTGATCGTGGACCTGTGGCAGGCGGCACGGCCCGGCTGTCGTGCTGGTCACGCACGACGTGGAGGAGGCACTGCTGCTGGCCGATCGTGTCCTCGTGATGGCCGACGGCGGGATCGCCCAGGACGTCCCGGTCGAGGTCGACCGGCCTCGCCGGCTCGACGACCCCGAAGTCGGACGGCTGCGCACCCAGCTGCTCGGCCTGCTGGGGGTTCCGGTGTGACCTCGGCCGGCGCCCGCGCTGTTCCCGGCTCTCCCGCCGACGTCCCGAGAGACAGACAGACCGGCCGACGGGCCGGCCGACGGACCGAAACCGAAGGAGAACCACCCGTGTCCACCCTCGTCCGCCGCCGCCCGCGGTGGGTCGTCGTCCCGCTGGCCGCGGCGCTCGCCTTCGGTGCCGCCTGCTCGTCGAACGGCGACACCACCACCCCGGACACCGCGGCGGGCCCCGTCGATCAGGACCGTCTCGGACCTGCGGGGCAGGAAGGTCGCCGTCGCCAAGGGCTCGTCAGCGAACCACCACCTGCTCGCCGCACTGGACAAGGAAGGCCTGACCTTCGGCGACATCGACCCGGCCTACCTGCAGCCGCCGGACGCGCTGGCGGCGTTCAACAACGGCAGCGTGGACGCGTGGGCGATCTGGGACCCCTACACCGCCATCGCCGAGCAGAACCTCGGCGCCCGGGTGCTGGTGAACGGCGAGGGCGGCCTCAGCACCGGCCTGACCTTCCTGGCCGCCCGCCCGGAGGCGGTGGCCGACCCCGGCAGGCACGCCGCGATCGCGGATTTCCTGGCCCGACTGCGTAAGGCCTACACCTGGACGACCGAGAACCCGGACGCGTGGGCGCAGGCGTGGGCCACCGAGACCGGTCTGACGACCGAGATCGCCAAGGTGGCGCTGGGCCGCGAGAACCGGGTCTGGATCCCGCTCGACGACGACGTCGCCAAGCGGCTGCAGGTGGTGGCGGATGCCTTCACCGACGCCGAGCTGATCCCCCGCGAGGTGGTGGTGGCCGACTTCGTCACCGACGAGTTCAACGACGCGGTCCCGGCGTCGGTCACTCCCTCAGCGGTGGCGTCGTCGTCCGTTCCGGCAACGCCGGCCAAATCGTGACCATCCACCCGCACTGGTTCCCGCCCGCCTCGCGCCCCGGGTTCTCCGAGCCGCCGCCCCTGATCCCGTCGGCCCGCAACTCCTCCCGGAAGGAAGCCGCACCATGACCAGCCCGGCCGTTGTGGACGTCGACCTCGACGTCACCCCCCTGACTCTCCGCATCGGCGCTCGCGTCGACGGTGTCCGCCTGTCCGGCGATCTCGACGCCGCGACCGTGGCGGCGCTGCGCCAGGCGCTGCTGAAGCACAAGGTGCTGTTCTTCCGGGGGCAGCATCACCTGGACCCCGACAGCCAGATCGCCTTCACCCGCACGTTGGGGGAGCTCACGCTGGCGCACCCGACGCAGACGTCGCTGGCCGGCTACCCGATCATCCACGAGCTGGACGCCTCCAAGGGCGGCCGGGCGGGCGCCTGGCACACCGACGTGACGTTCGTCGTCAACCCACCGGCGATCTCGGTGCTCCGGGGCGTGGAGATCCCGCCGACCGGCGGCGACACGGTCTGGGGCAACACCGCCACCGCCCTGACCGACCTCCCGCTCGAGCTCCAGGCGCTCGCCGAGAGCCTGCGGGTCTTCCACACCAACCAGCATGACTACGGCCTGCGTCGGCAGGACCTCGAAGGGCTGCCGGAGGAGTTCATCGCGAAGTTCGAGGAGTTCCGCTCCATCGAGTTCGAGGCGGAGCACCCCGTCGTCCGGGTCCACCCCGAGACAGGCGAACGCGCCCTGGTGCTCGGCGGATTCGTCAAGCAGCTCAAGGGAGTCTCGCAAACCCAGTCGGCACTGCTGCTGAACATCTTCGCCGAGGTCGTCAGCCGGCCCGAGAACCAGGTTCGCTGGCACTGGAACACCGGCGACGTCGCGATCTGGGACAACCGGGCGACCCAGCACTACGCCGTCAACGACTACACGACCGAGCCCCGAATCGTGCACCGCGTGACGGTGGCGGGCGACCTCCCGGTCGGTACCGACGGCCGGCCGAGTGTCGTCCGAGCCGGTGACTCGTCGGCCTACTCGCCGATCGCCGGTGCGCCCGACGCGCCTCGGCCCTGACCCCGCCTGTGGGCCGGTGTCAGCCGGGCACCGAAGCGGCGGCGAGTTCGCGGACGACCTCGGCGAACCCGGCCACGAGCGGGTCGGAGGCGCTGTTCACCCAGGCGAGGGCGACCCGTAGCGGCTCGACGTCTAGTTCGGGGCGACACAGCCCAGCAGTCGGCCGTCGCCGTCGAAGTACCCGGCCAGGAGGGGCAGGCGCGTGTCGCCAGGCCAGACCTCGGCCTGCCTGGACGCTACGCCCGCCTGCCATGGTGGGGAGATCGAGCTTGATCAGAACCCGCCGGGCAGATGGGGGTATCGACAGGCGCCTGCCACCTGTACAGCCTTCAGTTCTGCGTCGGTGCCTCCGGCTGGAGCCCCGGCTTGGTGGCGGTGATGCCAATGCACTCCCGAAGGATGCCGACGTTGAAGTCCGCGCCCGGATCGTTGACCGGGTGGTTGTTGACTTCCGTGATGTGTCCCACCTCGTGGAGCAGGGCGACGACCCGGAGCTCGTCGAGTGTCGGCTCCTGATCGAGCTGATACGTCCCGAAGATCGACCGCAGTGTCGACGCCGAGCTCTCATAGAAACTGGGGAAAAGTGTGATGACTCCCTTCTGTCCGCCCGGGAACACCACAGCATTCGCATCGTAGGTCGCGACAGTGTTCGGGACCTGCATGTCCGGAACAGGTGAACTGATGATGACGGCGTTGCGTAGTGCGTCCCTGGCCTGAGACCCCTCGAGTTCGGAGATGTGCCCGTTACAGCTATCGAAGGAGTCCAGGACGTACTGTGCCCTGTCCCGGACAGTGCGGAAGATCTCGGCGCGGGTGCGCTGTACCGGCGTCGGGGGCGGGGGCGGCGGGTTCTGCACCGGCACGAACTGCGGGTTCGGGTCGATGAAGCCGCCGGACCCGATGATCTCCCAGATGAACTGCTGGAGACAGTCGTCACTGGTATCCCAGACCGCGAACGCGCTCAGGTTGCAGGACACAGCCTCGGCCGGCGCCGGAACGGCGACGGCCTGGACCGCGCCGAGCATTGCGGTAGCCGCCGTCATCACAGCGAAGGAACGCCGTAGCCGCGCTCCGCGGCGTGGGCGAGCTTCCTCTCCGGTCGGTGCAGACGCCCGTCTGATCCTCATGGACGATGGCCTTCCTTTCGAAACGGTTCGGTGGAGGTGGGAGCGAGGGCGGCGGCATGGCCGCTGCGGCCGGCTGCCGGCGCGAGGACATCGGTCGCCGCGGTCGAGCACCGCAGTACCGAATCGGCGAAGAAGGCGCACCACCGGTCCACGTCCCCGGCGCGGTACGCCGCGTGCGCCGCCCGGTAGGCCGCCGCGTTAGCCAGGAAGTACAGACCCATCGGGGCCAACAGATCGCGGACCAGCCCGCGCCGGCGGGGCATCACCTGCAGCAGCCAGCGGCCCAGGCGGCCGTTGCCGTCCGTGAACGGGTGAATCAGGACGAGCTGTGCGTAGCCGATGGCGACCTGCGCCACCGGGCACAGGTCCTCCCGGTCCAGAAAGGCCGCCAGGTCGGCGAGCAGCCGGTCGAGTTCCTCGACCGGCGGCGGGACGAACTGCGCCCGAGCGGGCGTGGGCACACCGCCGATCCAGACGACACCGGTCCGCACGGTGCCCCCGCCGGGCGCGACGGCCCGGTGGGCGCGCCGCAGTTCGTCGGGGCCGATCCGGCGGGCGGTCACGGCGTCCGCGCAGGCCCGAGTGAATCGACGGAGCTGCTCGTCACCGACATGCCCGGGCGCCACCACGCGTCCAGCGGCCAGTGCGGCAATCTGCCGCGACGACAGGCATTCCACCCCGAGCAGCGCCCGGACGCGGGCACGTGTCCCCGCTCGGCCCGCCACAGCGTCCAGCAGCCGCATCCCGTCCGCGGCCGCGGTCAGCGTCGGCGCGCCGACCAAGTCGCCGACGAGTGCCGGAACAAGCATGTCGTACCGGGTGCCGTCCTTCCACACCCGGGTGACCCGCCGTTCGATACCTGCCATGCACACAATTCGCGCCGGGTGCGCCGCCGGATCACATCAGTTCGAGTTCCGGGCGGTGGGCCGGCCGGCGGCGCCGGAAGCGGTCCTTCGAGGGCTACGGCGATCACGCGCAAACGACCTCGCCGCATCACCCGGTCGCTGAGTTACCTCGACCGCTGAACCGACAGGACTGGCCGGTCTAAAGTTGACAGCGGCGTCGCGGAGTTGGCAGCGGGTGTGATTCCTCGCTTGATCCCGGTGGAGGCCGTCGGTCGTGAAGTTCCTGGCCAGCACGTTGGTACCCAAACAGAGCACCGGCGCCGGGCGTCCACCGCTCAGTCAGCGCGACCGGTTCCGTGAGGTCGTGGACCTTGCCCTGTGGGCCGAGCGGATCGGCTACGACGCCTTCGGAGTCGGGGAGCGGCACAACCCGGCCCTGTTGTCCTCGTCGCCGGCGGTGATCCTGTCGCACATCGCGGCGCGGACGACCCGGATTCGCCTGGTCACCACCGTCGCCGTGCTGTCCCTGACGGATCCCGTCCGGGCGGCCGAGGATTACGCGACCCTCGACCATCTCAGCGACGGCCGCCTCGATCTGATCATCGGCAAGGGCGGCGATCCGGTCGCACCGGGTGTCTTCGACGTCGCCGACGCCGATCTGTGGGACCGCCTGGAGGAGGGCTACGAACTGGTCCGCCGGCTGTGGCGGGAGGAGAACGTCACCTGGGAGGGCCGCTTCCGCCCGAAGCTGACCAACGCGACCATCGAGCCCCACCCGTTGCAGCGGCCGGCTCCCCGCGTGTGGCACGGCTCGGCCACCAGTCCCCGCTCCACCGAGCTCGCCGCACGCTGGGGTGATCCGCTGTACTCGGCCAACGGACTGCGCAGGGTCGACCACTATCTGGATCTCGTTCGCCACTACCGGGAGCGGCTCGCCTTCCACGGCCACGAGCCCGACACCGCCTTGGTCGCGGTCGGCGTGCACTCACCGATCATCACCGACCGCTCCCAGGACGCACTGGCGATCACCCGGCCCGCCTACGAGGTCTCGGTCCGCGAGCACTTCGGTGACCGGGCCGCCTTCCCGTTCGACTCCCTGGAAGATTTTCTGCAGAACGGATCGGCGCTGGTGGGAACGGCTGAGCAAATAGCCGAGAAGCTCATGGGCCTGCAGCAGAAGTTCGGCAATCAGGTCTTCGGGGTCGGCGTGGAGGGCTTCTTCTCCACCTACACGAACGAGCTGGGCTCGACCCGCGACCACCTCGAGCGTTTCTTCGCCGAGGTGGCCCCGATCCTACGGTCGGAGATCCCCAGCACGATCTGGGAGACAGGGCCGGTCGCCGCCCAGCCGGTGTAGCTTCCGGACCTGGCCACCCACGGCGTTCACCTGCTGGTGATCCCGCGCGCCCAGCGTTCGAGCCTGCGGAACTGGCTGGCGTGGAACACCAGTGGGCTGATGTCGTGGTCGGCGTCCAGGTCGTGCACGCGCAGCACGACGATGTCGTGGTCGCCGGCGCGTACCTGCTGGTCGATGCTGGTTTCGATCCAGGCGCTGGCCCCGTCCAGCAGAACGGCCCCGTCGTCGGTCACCCGCCAGCGCAGCTCGGCGAAGCGGTCGCCCTGCCTGCCCGCGAGCTGACGGGCCGCCCGTTCCTGCTCGGCGCTGAGGATGCTCAGCCCGAGCCGCGGCGCGGCGCGCAGCGCGGGCCAGGTGCTGGACGTGTGGCCGATGCACAGCGAGACCAGCGGCGGGTCCAGGGAGACCGAGGTGAACGAGCTTGCCGCGATCCCCACCGGCACATCCTCGACCAGCGCCGCCACCGCCGCCACGCCCGAGGGGAAGGCCCCGAAGACGTTCCGCAGCCGCCCGGGATCGAAGATCTGCGTCGCGGCCCGTCCGGCGGTCGGCACGTCGCCGAGGACACCGCGGTGCGGCGGGGGAGCGGTGCGGTGGTAGGTCATGGGATCACACTCCTGCCCCTTCGGGGAACGCGCCGCCGACGGCACCGCCGCGCGGGACGCCGGTGCCGTCGCGGCCTGGACTCAGGAAATAAGTGCCGGCTCCGTGGCCGCGGCGGCCGTCGCGGCCACGGAGCCGGTGCCGAGGACGGGCGCGGTGTCGACAGCGGAGTGCTGCTGCTGGCGGCGGGCCGCGGTGTGCCGGTTCTCCGGGATGGGCAGGCCGAGGTTGCCGCGCAGCGTCGTGGACTCGTACTCGCTGCGGGCGATGCCCCGTTCACGCAGGAGCGGCAGCACCTGGTCGACGAACTGGGCGAACTCGCTGGGCACCGTCACCATGATGTTGATGCCGTCGAAGCCGCCGTTCTCGAACCAGCGCTCGATCTCGTTCGCGACGGTGCGCGGTGAGCCCACGAACGGCGAGCGGAACGCCTCGAGCTGGTGTTCGACCACCTGGCGCAGCGTGAAGTTGTTCTCCCGGGCCAGCTTCTTGATCCCGTCCGCCTGGGTCCGGAAGCTGAGCGCGCCCGCGTCGCCGACCTCGGGGAACGGCGCGTCCAGGTCGTACTGCGAGAAGTCGTGCCAGCCGAAGGGACGGCCGAGTTCGGCCAGCGCCCGCTCGAAGCTCTTCGCGCCGAGGGCCGCGTCCTCCTTGGCACGGGCCTCCTCGTCGGTGTCGGCGATGATCGGGAAGATGCCCGGGATGACGAGCAGCTGCTCGGGGTTGCGCCCCTTGGCTGCCGCGCGCGCCCGCAGCTCGCTGCGGAACGCCTGCGCCTGCTCGAGGGTCTGGGCGTGGCTGAAGATCGCGTCGGCGATGCTCGCCCCCAGGTCGCGGCCCTCTTCCGAATCACCCGCCTGGAAGATCACCGGCTGGCCCTGGGGGGTGCGCTCGAGGTTGAGCGGCCCGACCACAGAGAAGTACTCGCCCTTGTGGTTCAGCGCGTGCTGGCGGTCGCGGTCGAAGAAGACGCCGCGGTCCTTGTCCCGGGGGAAGGCGTCGGCCTCGTAGGAGTCCCACAGCCCCTGCGCGATCCGGACGTGCTCGTGCGCCCGCCCGTACCGCGTGGCGTAGTCGTAGTGCTCGTCGCGGCTGTAGTTGCCCGCGGTCCCGGCGTCACCGCTGGTGACGACGTTCCAGCCGGCCCGGCCGCCGCTGATGTGGTCGAGCGAGGCGAGCCGGCGGGCGACGTTGAACGGCTCGTTGTAGGAGGTGGTGATCGTCCCCACCAGGCCGATGTGGCTGGTGTGCACGGCGACCGCGGACAGCAGCGTCAGGGGCTCGAGCCGGCTGAGGTAGTGGTTTGGCGAGTCCGGGGTGATGAACTGGCTGTCCACGATGAAGATGTGGTCGAACTTCGCGGCCTCCGCCTGCTGCGCGCGGGCGATGTACCAGCGGATGTCCACGCTGGCGTTGCCCGGGATCTCGGGGCTGAGCCAGGTGTTGTGCTGCCCGGGGCCGCCGACCCCGAAGAGGACGGCACCCAGCTTGAGCGTGCGAGCGGACATCGGTGGAACCTTCCTGATGATCGCGCGACGAGCGCGTGGGGGTGGCCCCGTCCACCGGATCGCGCCGGATCCGGTATGACGGGCGCGCCGGTGGGACGGGAGGGGATCTGAACGGGATGTGCCGCCTCGTCCTCCGGTCGGCGCCTCGCACGGACTGGTCAGGTCAGATCGGCGACGGTGCGGATCGATGGTGACGCAGGGCAACCGGGAGTCGGTCCTCGGCCCGATCGGGTCGGCGGACGGATCGGGTCAGCGACAGCGGGTGGCCTGACTGCGTGCATGGTCCAACCAGCGACGACACGTGAGCAGCACGGTGGTCGACTGGGCCATGCCGATCAGCATGCGGGGTGCCTGACCGGATGTCCAACGACGCTTCGCGATGGAGACCCATCACGACTCGTGATGATTTTCTATTATCCCGATGAACATAAAGAGTTTGACAAGTAGCGTGTGTGGCATGCGCCGGACTCTGGACATCGCGCCGCTGCGCAGCTTCGTGGCTGTCGCGGACTGTGGCGGTTTCCAGCGGGCCGCGACGGCACTGCATCTCAGCCAGGCGGCGGTGAGCCAGCACGTGCGCCGCCTCGAATCCGCCACCGGACGGGTCCTGGTCGAGCGCCAGGGGCGTGGATCCCAGCTCACCCGGGACGGCGAGCAACTGCTCGGCCAGGCCCGGCGGATCCTGAGCCTGCACGACGAGACCCTGCACGGCTTCGGCCTGGAGGAGATCGAGGAGACCGTGCTCATCGGCTCGACCGAGCACGGCGCGGCCCAACTGTTGCCGGTCCTCGCCGCGGTCCTGGGGCAGTCGCTGCCGCAGCACCGCGTCCGGTTCCGCATCGACCGGGGCACCACGCTGCGCGAAGGGCTCGAGGCCGGCCGGATCGACCTGGCGTTGCTGATCGGCCCGGCCGACGACCCGCGCACGTGGCCGGTCGGCGAGCTGGAGCTGACCTGGTACTCCGCCCCGGCCTGGCGGCGGCCGGCGGCGGCGCAGCCGATCTCGGTGGTGGCCTTCGACCAGCCCTGCGCGCTGCGGTCCCGGGCCCTGGAGACGCTGTCGCTGCACGCGGTCGAGACGGTGATCGGCGCGGAGGCCATGCAGCTCGCCGGTGTGCAGGCGGCGGTCGGGGCCGGTCTGGGGATCGCGTTGATGGCGACCTTCGGTCAGACCCCCGAGGGCCTCGTCGCCCGCGACGACCTGCCCAGGCCGGCCCCGCTGCCGCTGGCCCTCTGGGCCAGGCAGGGCCTTCCCGCGGAGACCTCGCAGCGCGTCGCGGAGGCACTGCGGCAGGTGCTCGCGCAGCTGCCGGCCGCGCAGCGGAACGCCACGCATCTCGAACTCGCCACAGGAGCCTGACGGGAGCCAGCGCACCATGTCGCTCACCTCAATCCCCGGCGCCTCACCTCGCGCCCGGCCGGGCACCTCCGTGGTGATCGCGGCGGTGCTGCCGAGCCCGTTCGTCGACCAGGTCCGCTCCCGGCTCGGCACCGAGGCACACGTCGTCGACGTCCTCGGTGGAGAGGCCGTGCCGGCGGAACCGCCCGGACCGGTGACAGCGCTGGTGATGCCCGCGGTGCTGCGTGGCGCGCGGCCGCGCGCCGTGCTGGCGGCGGTCGACCGGGCCGACTGGGTGCACTTCCTGTCGACCGGTGTCGACGGCTTCCCACTCGATCGCCTTTCCGGCCGCGCGGTGACGTGCGGCCGAGGGGCGAACAGCCCGGCGATCGCCGAGCTCACCGTCAGCCTGCTGCTCGCCGCCGAGAAGCGGATCCCGCAGATCTGGGAGGCCGAGACGAACGAGCCGTTCCTCACCGAGCCGCTGGGCACTCTCGTCGGTCGGACGGTAGGGCTGATCGGATTCGGGTCCATCGGTCAGGAGCTGGCTCGCCGGCTGGACGGGTTCGGGACCCGGTTGCTGGCCCTGCGTCGCAGCGGACGCCCGGCCGAACAGCCGACCGTGACCGTGGTGCGGACCCTGCCCGAGCTGGTCGGCGAGGCGGACCACCTCGTCGTGGCCGCGCCACTGACCCCGGACACGGACCGGCTGCTGGACGACGCGGCGTTCGCCGTCACCAAGCCCGGTCTGCACCTGGTCAACGTCGCCCGGGGGCGGATCGTCGACACCGACGCGCTGGTCCGGGCGCTGGCCGCCGGGACGGTGTCCCGCGCCAGTCTGGACGTCACGGACCCCGAACCGCTGCCGGCCGACCATCCGCTGCGCCATGACGCCCGCGTCCGGATCCTGCCGCACCTGTCCTGGTCGGCTCCCGGCGGCCTCAGTCGCGGCTTCGACCTCTTCGCCGACAACCTGCAACGCTGGCGCGCGGGCCGGCCGCTGCATGGCGTCGTCGACGTCGAGGCCCGGCTACTGACTCGGATGGAACTCTCCAGGGATGACCCGGACGAGAGCAGGTTCGACCTCTACCTACCACCCTGAGGCGACGCGCGGCGCGGCGACCGTGCTGTGCGACCGGGCGGTGCTGCCGAGAGAATTATCTTGACTGAGTACAAATTTTTTGGTCAAGCTACTCGCCATGAGCAGAAGCAGGTTGAGCCTCGAAGAGCGCGTGCAACTGCTGGAGGACCGGGAGGAGATCCGGCAGAGTCTGATCGACTACGGCGAGCTGCTCGACGCACGTGACCTCGATGCCTGGGCCGAGCTGTGGGCGGAGGACGGCGAGTTCGAGATGAGTACGGGTCGGACGGCACGCGGGCGGGCCGCGATCAGGGAGATGCTCGCCGCGGTGATGGAGAAGAACCCGCCGGCAGTTGTCCGCATGGAGATGAACCCGCGGATCACCGTCGACGGTGACACCGCCCGTTCCACGATGCTCTACGGAGTCGGCCGCACCCAGGACGACGGGCTGACCCGCGTCATCTGGTTCGGACACCACCACAGCCGGCACGTGCGCACTCCGGACGGCTGGAGGATCCACTACCGCCGCAACACCGTCGACCTGCCGGAGACCGGCCACCCCTGAACCGGACCCGGTGTTCCGCGGAACACCGGAACACCGGCGCCGTACGTCGGCTCGCGCCCCGTCGTGCGGGGGTCAGCCGGGGTAGTTGGCGAGTGCGACGGCCGGGGCGCAGGCGGCGCGTGCGGTGCGGGCGGGTGCGCCGAGCAGGTAGCCCTGGCCGAAGTCGATGCCGGCGTCGATGGCGACCCGCAGCTCGGCGGTGTTCTCGATGCCCTCGGCGATCACGCAGCCGCCGATCTCCGCGGCGACGTCCACGATGGCGGCGGCGACGGCGCGGCGGGCGGGGTCGCCGTCCATCCCGTGGGTGATCAGGTAGTCGAGTTTCACGATCTCGGGCCGCAGGTGGATGAGCTGTTCGAGGCCGGCGTAGCCGGTGCCGATGTCGTCCACCGCGATCTGGGCGCCGAGCGCGCGCAGCGCGTGGATGCCGCGCATGACCACCGGGTCGGCGCTGAAGTACTCGTGCTCGGTGATCTCGACGATCAGTCGTTCGCAGGCCGGGAACGGGGCCAGCAGGCCGACCAGACCGGAGGTGATGGTGGCCGGTGAGGCGTTCACGGCGAGGGTGACCGAGCGGGGCAGCTCGGACATCACGGTCAGTGCGCGCCGGATGGCCGTCAGCTCGAGGTCCGTGCCGAGCCCGACGCTGCTGGCGACGGCGTACCAGCCCTCCGGGTCGTCGGTCGATCCCGGGAAGCGTGACAGTGCCTCGACTCCCACCACGCCGCCATCGGAGAGGTCGACCACCGGCTGGAAGACGATCTGCGGGCCACCGGCGTCGATGAGGTCGTTGATCACCCGGGAGACCCGGCTGCGCGTCTCCCACACCCGGTGCAGGTCGATGACGGCGTCGCTGAGGAACGCGGCCAGCAGGCTGAGGAACCGGCCGTCGCGTTCGCGCAGCTCCGGGCGGGGCTGGTGCGCGAGGCAGCCAAGGATGCCGTAGATGTCGTTGTCGTTGTCGTAGACCGGCGTGGCCACGTACGCCCCGATACCCAGTACCTGGACGGTGCCCGCGCCGGCGGTCCGCGGGTCGCGGTGGGTGTCGGGGATGATGACCGGCTGATCGTGGGCAAGTACCTGGGCGTACAGAGCCGCCTCGCGGCGGATCGTGCTGCCCGGCGCGATGCCGAAACCGGCCGCGTCGCCGTTGACGACCTGTAGCACCAGCAGGTTGCCCTCGACCCGGCCCAGCCAGGCGAGATCCATGCCGAGGTGGCGGCGCAGCACCCCGAGCAGGTCGGCCACCGCGGGGTCCGGTTCCACGACCTCGATCGGTGGGCCCAGTGGCGACGCCGGACGCGCCATGGGCACCACCTCCTCGCTACGGCATGCCCAGGCCGGTGCGGCACACACACCGCGACACGGCCGAGGGCTCCCGAGGAGTCAGAGCCAGCCGTTGCGGCGGAACGCCCGGTACAGGAACAGGCAGGCGGTCGCGATCGTCACCAGCACGGCCGGATAGCCCCAGACCTGCCGCAGCTCGGGCATGTGCTCGAAGTTCATTCCGTAGATCCCGGCGACCGCGGTGGGCACGGCCCCGATCGCCACCCACGCACTGATCTTGCGCATGTCCTCGTTCTGCGCGATGGTCACCTGCGTCAGTGTCGCCTGCAGGATCGACGACAGCAGCTCGTCGAGGTGGGTGATCCGTTGTGTGGCCTGCACGAGATGGTCGAAGACGTCCCGAAAGTGGTCGCGCACATGCGGGTCGATCATCGGCAGTGGGGTGTCGGACAGCGACCGCAGCGGGGCGGTCAGCGGGCTCACCGCGTGCTTGAACTCGAGGATCTCGCGCTTGAGCTGGTAGAGCTTCTCCACCGACGGCCGCGCCGAGTGCTCGAACACCGACGCCTCGGCGGCGTCCACGTCGGCCTCGATGCGGTCGACGACCGCCAGGTAGTCGTCGACGACCCGGTCGCACACGCCGTGCAGCACCGCGGACGGCCCGTGGCGCAGCATCTCCGGCCGTCCCTCCAGCTGGCCGCGCAGCTGCTGGAGCCCACCGTGCGCACCGTGGCGGACGGTGACGACGAAGTCGGAGCCGATGAAGACCATCACCTCGCCGGTGACGACGACCTCGGTGTCCGCGGTCAGCTCGCCGTGCTCGACGTAGCGGGCGGTCTTGAGCACCACGAACAGCGTGCTGCCGTACCGTTCGATCTTGGGTCGCTGGTGGGCGACGACGGCGTCCTCCACGGCGAGCGCGGGCAGGCCGTAGATGCCGGCGATGGATTCCAGCTCGGAGTCGGTGGGCTCGAACAGGCCCAGCCAGGCGAACGCGCCATGGTGACGGCGGGCGATGTGCGCGGCGGTCAGCATGTTCGACCCGTCGGGGACCCGCTGGCCGTCGGCGTAGACGTGGCAGGCGACGACCTGCCCGGAACGGACCTGCTCGGCGGTGGGCGTCGGGGGCCGCTTGGGACGGGTGCGCACCAGCGACACCGGGCGCGCCAGGGCACCGGCGAGCAGGTCGCGCAGCAACCCGCTGCCGTGCTCGAGGTCGAGCCCGTCGTCGAGCCCGTTGCTGTCGTGTCCGTGCCCGTGGTGTCCGCCGGTGCCGGAGCCGTCCTGGTCGTGCCCGTTCACGCCGTTCTCCTCCGCGAGCTCGCTGCGGCCCCTGTCCGGCCCGGAGTCCATCCTTGCGGACGGCGCAGGCGGCCCCGGCCCCGGATGAGCCCTGGGCCCACGGCAGTGACCGCGGCGGGACGAACAGTGGCGGCCGGTCGCCGCGCCCTGTCCTCAACCAACTGGTTGACGACCTGGGTGAGGCGACCTAAGCTCGGTATTCAACCAATCGGTTGAGGAAGTGGCCGGCTGATCGTGGCCGGCCTGGGGAATGCGGAGGGGGAGTGCCGGTGGTGGCGGCGGACACGCTGTCCCGGGTGTTCTCGGCGCTGGCGGACCCGACCAGGCGCGACATCGTGGCGCGCCTGGCGGTGGGGGACGCCACCGTCAACGAGCTCGCCGCACCCTACGACATGACCGTCCAGGCGGTGTCCAAGCACCTGCGGGTGCTGCAGGACGCCGGCCTGGTCAGCAGCGGCCGGCAGGCACAGCGGCGTCCGATGCACCTGGAGGCCGACGTCCTCGACCTCCTGACGACGTGGCTCGAGCGGTACCGCCGCCAGGCCGAGGAGCGCTACCGGCGCCTCGACGACGTCCTGCGCGCCATGCCCGACGACGTCGACCCGATGCCGCCCCGCCACCCACCCGACCTGACCGAGTCACCCGACCCGACCCGACCGAACCGACGACCTGACCTGGCCTGACCGCCGAGCCTGACAGGAGCATCGACATGCCCGCCACCGACACGAACCCGACCACGATGAGGTCCGCCCGCCCGGGCTGATCGTGCAGACAGGCTCAGGCCTTCGGGCCGCCGGCGACGTAGAGGACCTGGCCGGACACGAAGCCGGCGCCCTCGCCGACGAAGAACGACACCGCGTGGGCGATGTCGTCGACCTCGCCGGGCCGGGCGACCGGGATCTTCGACTTCGCCACGGCCAGGTAGTCCTCCCAGCCGACACCCAGGCGCTCGGCGGTCGCCCGCGTCATGTCGCTGACGATGAACCCGGGCGCCACGCAGTTCACCGTGATGCCGAACTTGCCCAGCTCGATCGCCAACGTCTTGGTGAAGCCCTGCAGGCCGGCCTTGGCGGCCGAGTAGTTCGCCTGGCCGCGGTTGCCCAGCGCGGAGATGCTGGAGAGGTTGACGATCCGGCCCCACTTCGCGTCCACCATGTACTTCTGGGTGGCCCGGGCGGTCAGGAACGAGCCACGCAGGTGGACGCCCATGACCGCGTCCCAGTCGCCCTCGGTCATCTTGAACAGCATGTTGTCGCGGGTGATACCGGCGTTGTTGACCAGCACCGTCGGCGCGCCGAGCTCGGCGGCCACCCGGGCGACGGCCGCGTCCACCGCGGCGGCGTCGGAGACGTCGGCACCCAGGGCGATCGCCTTCCCGCCCGCGGCCGCGATCGCGTCCACGGTGGTCTTGGCCGCTGACTCCTCGAGGTCGAGCACGGCCACCGCCATGCCGTCACGGGCCAGGCGCTGCGCGATGGCGGCGCCGATGCCGCGGGCCGCTCCGGTGACGATCGCGACGCGGGACGGGGCTTCGGACACGGACCGGCTCCTCACACCAGACGCCACGCGCGACGGCGTGGCGATCGGACACACGCCGGCAGCCGTCCGCCGCGGGCGAGTCGCCGGTGCGACCGGACCACCGCCGGCACCGGGCCCACACCGGCCCGGCGGCCTAAAGTCAACCGGTTCGCGGCCCCGAACGCCACCGGTCGACAACGTCGCCGGTCGGGTGCTCAAGCCGCGCGGGCGGGGCGGCGCAGGAGGGCCACGGCGGGCACGATTCCGGCGACGGACAGGGCGGCGGTGACCCACCAGACCCGGGTGAACAGGTGCAGCGGGATGCCGCTGGCCACCGACGACTCGCCGAGCACCGCGATGGTGACGGCGACGCCCAGGGCGATGCCGGTCTGGCGCACCATGTTGACGACCGCGGAGCCGGTCGCGAACGACTGCGGGGGCAGCGACGCGGCGGCCGTGGACATCATGGTGGGCAGGGTCAGGCCGACGCCGATCCCGGTGAGGGTCATGCCGCCGAGCACGCCGGAGACGTAGTCCGGCTCCGTGGTGATCGCGAGCGCCCACCAGGCGACCCCGCCGCCGAAGATGACACTGCCCAGCCCGATGACGCTCGCCGGCCCGTAGCGGGCGATCAGCCTGCCGGTGATGCCGAACGAGACGAGCGGGACCATGAGCGGCCCAGGCGCCATGGCCAGGCCGGCCTGCAGCGCGGACCATCCCCACTGGCCCTGCTCCCAGAGCACGATCGACAGCAGCATCGCGCCGAAGGAGGCGGAGAAGAACAGCGCGACGACCGAGGCGCCGGTGAAGTGCCGGGAGGTGAACAGGGACGGGTGCACGAGCGGGTTCCGGCTGGTGGCGCAGTGGACGGCGAACAGGACGAGCAGGCCGACCCCGCCGGCGAGGGATCCCACCAGCGCCGCCGAGGACCAGCCCCAGTCCGGCCCCCGGACCAGCCCGGCGGTCAGCAGGCCGACCCCGCCGGTGGCCAGCAGCACACCGACGGCGTCGGGCCGCTCGGTCGGCTGGCCGGCCAGGCGTGGCAGCCGGCGCCAGCCGACGACGAGGGCCGCGAGGCCGACCGGGACGTTGACGAGGAACGCCCAGCGCCAGCTGGCGGCGACGAGCAGCCCGCCGACGACCGGGCCGATCGCCGCCGACATCCCGCCGACGGCGGTCCAGGTGCGCACGGCGCCCTGACGGCGCTCGGGTTCGTGGGCCGCGAGCACCAGACCCAGTGAGGTGGGTGTCACCAGCGCGGCCCCGGCGGCCTGCACGAGCCGGAAGCCGATCAGCATGTCGACGGTGGTGGCCGCCGCGCAGGCCGCCGACGCGAGCGTGAACACCGCGACGCCGAGCAGGAAGCCGAGGTCGCGGCGGTACCGGTCGGCGAGCCGTCCGAAGAAGACGAGCAGCGCCGCGTAGACGACCGCGTAGCCGTTGAGCACCCACGACAGCCGGCTCAGGTCGGTCTCGCCGAGATCGTGGGCGATCTGCGGCAGCGCGACGTTGACGATGAACAGGTCGAGGCTCGCCAGGATCACGCCACTGCAGACGATCAGCAGAACCTCGCGTCCGGACGCCTCGCGGCGTCGTGAGGGCGAGACGCCCCGGTCCATCATCAGTTCTGTCATGCAACTGAACTTAGGGCGCTGGCGTTCCGTCACGCAACTGACTAACGTGCCGGTCATGGAGCGCAAGAGCTTCGCGGACATGAACTGCTCGGTGGCCCAGTGCCTCGAGGTCGTCGGCGAGTGGTGGACGATGCTGATCCTGCGCGACGCCTTCCTGGGGGTGAGCCGCTTCGACGACTTCCAGCGGCGGCTCGGGATCTCCCGCAACGTGCTCACCCAGCGCCTCACCGGTCTGGTCGAGGCCGGCGTCCTGGCCAGGACCGCCTACCGGGAGCATCCGCCGCGCTACGACTACCGGCTCACCGACAAGGGCCGCGACCTGTGGCCGGTGCTGTCCGCGATGCGGCAGTGGGGCGACCGGTACGCCGCGCCCGCGGGCCCGCCGGTGAACGTGCGGCACCGCGGCTGCGGCGAGGTCTTCCACACGGTGCCCACCTGCTCGCAGTGCGGCGAGCAGGTGGGCCCGGGCGACGTCCGCGCGGTCGTCGGCCCCGGCGGCAGCGCGGATCTCCTGCCCGCCCGGTCAGCGCAGGCCTGAGCGTACGAAGGCGTCGACGACCTGCCGCTGGAACGCCAGACAGATGCGGTGGGGGAGCGGCGTGTCCGCCCCGCGCCCCTGCGCGGTGTCCCGAGACTCAAGATAGTCAACGGTGTTGACGCCACCGCCTTCCAGTTTATGATCTTGATCAGTCGGCCACCGACTCCTCCTTGAACACCTTTCAACCCACATACAAGGCAAACGGAATCCCCGAGTGCCTCCAAATAACATCAATGTCGCCTTGATCATGGAAACGCCCGGTTTCCCGGGACCTCGGGGAAAAGGCCGTCCGCGTTGATCCTGGCTGGCGATGAGACGAGATGAGAAACGCACGTGGATGTGCGGTGTCGTTGTCGGCGCCGCGGCCCTCGTCGGGGTCAGCTCCTTCGCCGGGCCGATCCCCGGGGCGCTGGCGGCGGACGGCGCGCCCGATCCCGCCCCGCCCGGTGTGGCGAGCCTGAACCCGGCCCTCGCCCCGTTCGAGAACCAGCCGGTGCGCTGGCACGAGTGCCGGACCGGCCCCAACGACGCGATCGGCTCCTACCTGGACGCGGCCGGCGCGCAGTGCGCCGGGATCAGCGTCCCGCTGGACTACGCCCGCCCCGACGGCCGGGAGATCACCCTCGGGGTGTCCCGGATCAGGGCGGCCGACACCGCCCACCGGCGCGGCATTCTGATGATCAATCTTGGCGGTCCCGGCGGCCCCGCTCTGGACGCCACCCTGGACCTGCGTGGGCTGCTCGGTGAGGCGGCGGACGGCTTCGACGTGGTCGGGATGGACCCCCGTTTCGTCGGCCGCAGCGCACCGCTGGACTGCGGGCCGATCCTGAAGCGGCCCTGGCCGCGCGCCGGCGGCCCCGACCAGGACAGTTTCGATCGCACCGCCGACGGTCAGGCCGCGATAGCGCAGGCGTGCGCGGTGCACGCCGATGTGCTGCCGTTCGCGTCGACACGGAACACCGCTCGTGACATGGATATTGTCCGTGCTGCGCTTGATGAGCGGAAGACGTCCTTCCTCGGCTTTTCCTACGGCACCTACCTGGGTGCGGTGTACATGCAGATGTTCCCTGACCGGGTCGATCGTTTCGTTCTCGACAGCGTGGTGGATCCGACGACGTACAACCCACGGGTGCTGCGCGACACCGGGGATCTGCTCGAGGGCGCGCTGCGGGAGTGGGCCGGCTGGGCCGCCGGGCGGGACGCCCAGTTCGGGCTTGGCAGCACGGCCGCGGAGGTGCTGGCCACCGTCGACCGGATCTACGCCGCGGCCGCGCGCGGTCCGCTGACCGTGGACGGCGTGGAGTACGACGCCGGGGACATCCCGGGGCTGCTCATGGATGCACTCGTCGACGACAGTGCGGAGGCGTCCGACATCCTGGCGATGGGTGTGCGGGCCTTCGCCGACGCGGCGGATGGCCGCGCGCCGGCGGAGAACCCCTACCTCGACGAGTTCCTGGACGGGGTCGCGACCGGCGGTCCGACGCTGCCCGGCGGGTCACCCGGGCGCCGGGTGGAGGCGGTGCCGGAGGGGTCGATCAGCGCGTTCCAGAGCGCGCAGCTCGCGGTCCTGTGCGGGGATGTGCCGGCGTCCCGTGTGGCCGGTGAGTACCTGGCGGACATCCGCCGTCATCAGCGGGCGCAGCCGCATGTGGGTGCGGCGATCTGGAACCTGACCCCGTGCACGTTCTGGCCGGTGCGCCCGGTGGAGGCACCGACCCGGGTGGCGAACGCCGTACCCGCGCTGGTGGTGGCCGCGGAGAAGGACAACCGCACGCCGTACGCGGGCAGCCGGGCGCTGCACCGGGCGTTGTCCTCGTCGCGGCTGGTGACGTTGCGCGGAGCACGGGTGCACGGCGTGTACGGCGGGCGCAGCGGCTGTGTCGACGACGCAGTCAATGCCTACCTGCGGTCGGGCACCCTGCCCAGCGCCGACCTCACCTGCACCCGTCCGCCGGCTCCCCCGGGTTCGCTTCCGGAGTGACAGCCGTGTCGGTCCGGACAACTCTCAGTCCGGCGGCGCGGAACAGGTCGATGGCGGCTGCGATCGTGATGAGGCCGAACAGGATGACGAATCCGCTCCCGGCGTAGTTGTCCTCCCATGCCCAGCGCCCGTAGCGGACCGAGTTCGCGATCGGCATGAGTGACCAGGTTCCGCCGACCACGGAGGTCGTGAGGATCCAGCCGGGGTGCCGCACGCTGACCCCGGTCGCGGCGAGGGCGCCAATGACGATGGCAGCCGGGATCGTCATCTCGAGGGTGTCGAGGAGCCCGGTGGGGCCGCGGTAGGCGAGCAACGGGTAGCTCCAGTAGTTCCAGGGAGCGCCGGAGTAAGCCTGGTGAAAATGCGCCATGCTGCGGGCGGTCGCCACGGCGAGGAACAGGCCGAACACCGCCGCCGCGGCGAACAGGTCGCGTCGGCGGATCGTCGGCGGCAGGCCGGCGGCCGCCATCGCGGCCAGCAGGCACAGGACGACGAGCAGGTACATCTGGGGCCGTTCGGCGTCGCTGTGCGCGGCGGCCGGCACCGTGGCGCACACCGCGAGGCAGGTGAGCCCCAGAAGTGCGCGTGCGGCGCTCCGGGCGCCGCACGCGGCGGCGGTGAACGCGAGGATCGGCAGCGGGTAGACGAGGACGCCGAGGGTGACGAACGGGCCGAAGCTCAGGCCGGTGCTGGTGGGTGCGCCCGAGGGCGGCCACGGTTCAGGGAGCCACTCCGCGACGACGAGCAGGCCCGCCGACAGCACGGCGAGGGACGCGAAGGCCGTCGTGGCGATGCGGTGCCACACCGCGGCGGGAACCAGGCCGAGTGAGGCGCCGCACCGGGTGGCGAGTCCGTGCACGACCAGATCGGCGACGTCGCCGGGGGTCGGCCTGGTGCGTCCGTCGGCGTCCGCCGCGTCGAGGAGGGTGGCGACGACCTCGTCGCCGTTGTCCTGCCGCCAGCGGTGTGGGTAGCACCGCAGCAGCTGACGGTAGGTGATCTCGAGGCGCGGGGTGCTCATGCCTGGGCCGTCCGCAGGTGGGCCCGGGAGCGGAGCCGGCGGTCAGCCTCGGCGGCGTTCGCCCGTAGTCGGTCGGCCTGTGCGGCGAGGACCTCGGCGCCGGCGTCGGTGAGGTCGTAGTAGCGCCGTAGCCGGCCGTCGACGACCTCCTCGCCGCGTTGGCGGACGAGGCCCTGGTCGGCGAGGCGGGCGAGGGCGGCGTAGAGGGTGCCCGCTCGGAGAGTCACCCGGCCTTGGGAGATGGTGTCGACCTCGCGGATCAACGCGTACCCGTGTTTGGCGCCGTCGGCGAGTGCCGCGAGCACCAGGAAGGTCGGCTCGCGAATGTCCTCAATACCCACATCATCAGCATATACCGGTGATCTGTATATCTGTGGACGTCTCTGCGGGGCCGGCGTTCCAGCGTTGCCGATCGGGGTCGATCGGCGCCGTCGGGGTCGGTCAGACGGGGCGGAGAGAGGCGAGGAGGTGGTGGGTTGTCTCGAGGGTTTCAGCGAGGTCGAGGGCTCCGTGGCGGCGGCCCGGGGTGCGTGCGCCGGCCGCGGTGTCGAAGTAGCGCTGGGCGAGCATCGCGGCCTTGAGTCGGGAGGCGCTGTGCGGGCAGGTGACGCTGAGGCGGCGGGCGGCGCGGCCGGCGGCGGTCAGGAGTTCGGGTGGGGGCGCTGTCGCGCCGCCGGCGGCGGCTTCCTGGCGTACGCGCAGGTAGTGGTAGGCCAGGTCGTCGACCCGGTCGTAGGGCAGTCGCTCCCGGATCTGGGCGCCGGACCGGCTCCCGAAGATCGCGGCGTAGCCGAGTGTTCCCGCGGCGGCCAGGACGATGGCCGCGGCGGTCCAGGGGGTGCCCGGGTGGGTTCCGGTCAGGTGCCGCGCGATGGTGGCGGCGGCCAGGGCCCAGCCGGGGGTGAGGAGTAGCGCGCCGATGCCGATGCCGGCCAGGCGGCGGCTGCGCCGGTAGCGGGTCGCCGCCTTGGTGACCGCGTCGTCCACTTGTGGGTGTGCCCGTTCCCGGGCGGCGAGCGTCACGACCAGACAGCCTCTCCTGATCATTGTCAGGAGTCAGATGGTATGTCGAACCCACCGGCCGTCCGCGGGTTCGACACGCCCGTGCGGCCGGTGGGTCGAGGTCTGCCGGTGGACTTCTGTTGTTCCCGGTTACCGCTGGACGGAGGCGGGGCGCATGCCGGCGAAGATGAAGTCGAGGTGGCGCTGGCAGGCCTGGGCGGGGTTGTCGCCGGGGGCCTCGACGACTCCGCGCACGGAGCGCAGGGTCATCAGGACGTCGGTCAGGGTGACGTCGTCGCGGATCACGCCGGCGGTCTGGGCGTCGCGCAGCAGGTCCGCGACCGTGTGGCGCATCTTCTCCTGTTCGGGTGCGGGGGCGCGTTCCCACAGGCGGGCCAGGCAGCCGCGGTGGGCGGCCATGGTGTTGGCGACGGCGCGCGCGTAGCGTTCCAGGCCGTGCCCGCCGGGCGCGTTGCGGGCGGTTTCGGCGGCCCCGGCCATGTCGGCGAGGATCTCGTGGATCAGGTATTCGATGAGTGCCTGTTTGGTGGGGAAGTGGCGGTAGAGCGTGCCGATGCCGAGCCCGGCGCGCTGCGCGATGTGTTCGACGCCGGCTTCGATGCCTTCGTCGTTGAAGACCTCGATCGCGGTGGTGATCAGGCGCTGACGGTTGGCGGCGGCGTCTCGGCGCAGCCGCGGCCCGGCGTCGGTCGCGGTGCTGTCTCCGGTGTTCTGGTTCCCACCGCCGGTAGCCGTGGAGATCACTGTAGTCCGCCTCAGCATCGTTACACGATCATCGGCTACCACCATAGCCGTGGGCGCCGACGGACCGTGGTCGGCCTGACGGGGGCGACTGGTCTGATTGTCCCGGCTGGTAGGGCCCTAGCCGGTACGCACCGGCTGGTGCGGTCTACTCCGGGTCGGCGCCGAGCAGGGCGCCGCCGGGCACCAGCCCCAGCTCGGCGTGCGGCAGGTCCTGGGCGGTCGCCGGGTGGCCCCGGCGGGCGGCCGGGATGGCGAGGGCGGCGATCAGGGCGAGCACGGTGGCGCCGGCGAGCATGGCGAAGCCGTTGGTGTAGCCGGATTCCTTGGGCATGCCGTCGGATCCGGCGCCGGAGGTGACGATGGTGGCCATCAGTGCGGCGCCGATCGAGCCGCCGATGGTGCGGATGTTGGCGTTCATGCCGGAGGCGACGCCGGTCTGGTGGGCGGGGACGGCCTCGACGATGAGGCTGGCCATGGCGGAGAAGGCCAGGCCGAGCCCGATGCCCATCACCGCGGTGGCGATGTAGACCTCCCACTTGTCGTGGTGGGCGAAGGCGATCAGGGCGAAGGAGATGATCGTGACCGCGGAGCCGGTGACGACGACGGCCTTGGAGCCGTAGCGGGCGGCCAACGGGCCGGAGGCGATCCCGACGGCGAACATCGTGATGCTCAGCGGCAGCAGGATCAGCCCGGATTCGGTGATGGTGGCGCCGAAGCCGTATCCGGCGGAGGCCGGGGTCTGCACGAACTGCGGCAGGAACGCCATGAGGGCGTACATCCCGACGCCGATGAGCAGGGCGACGAGGTTGGTGGTCCACACGGCCGGCAGGCGCATCATGGTCATGTCGATCAGTGGGGCGGTGGAGCGGGCCTCGACGACGACCCACGCTCCGCCGATGACGACGGCGCCGGCGAGCAGGCCGAGCACCTTGCCGGACGTCCAGCCCCAGTCGGGGCCTTCGGAGAGGCCGAGCAGCAGGCAGACCAGCCAGGCGGAGAGCAGCAGTGCCGAGGTGATGCTGATCCTGGAGGGGGTGCGGATGGCGGATTCCGGGATGAACACGACGGCGGCCGCGGTGGCCAGCAGCACCATGATCAGGGGAACCCAGAACAGCCAGTGGTAGTCGAGCAGGTCGACGATCGGGCCGGCCAGGACGAGGCCGAGGCCGGCGCCGACCGCGGTCAGCGCGGCCAGGACGCCGATGGCGCTGGAGACCTTCGGGAGGGGGAACTCGTCGCGGATGATGCCGAAGGCGAGCGGGAGGATGCCGCCGCCCACGCCCTGGATGACACGGGCGATGATCATCAGGGTGATGCCGGTGGCGATCGCGGCCAGCGCCGAGCCCGCGGCGAGTGCGCCGAGGGCGACCAGCAGCATTTTCTTCTTGCCGACGGCGTCGCCGATGCGGCCCATGATCGGGGTGAAGATCGAGGCGGAGAGGAGGTAGGCGGTCAGCACCCAGGTGACCGTGGTCTGGTTGGTGTGCAGGCTTTCCATGATCGTGGGTAGCACGGGGGTGACCAGTGACTGCAGCAGGGCGTAGGTGGCCACGGCGAGCGCCAGTACGGCGAACGTGACCTGGTGGTGGGCTCTGCGGGCAGGTTGGATCATGAACCCTCCAGGTTCCGGAACGGAGCCTCCGCTCCGCAGAAGCGTAACAGGAGTCGATCCTCCGTTCCCGTCGAGGCCCGGGCCTTCCTCCGGCGACGGATCGCCGCTGTGAGCCGTGAGCCGGGCGCCGGCCGTTGACGGTGCCGTGCGGGCGGTGGGCCGGGCGGGCCCCACCCACCGTCCCGTCGGCGCCCCCTTGTAGACGCGGCCAGGTGGCGCTGGTGAATGCTTTGGACGGCGGCCGGCGTCATCCGGCGTCCCGTCCCCCGCCGGTCGCGGCGGGTGGACCGGGGTGTCAGGCTCCCGAAGGGCGTCGGATTCCCGGCTCCGGACCATCCGGAGCCGGATGCCGGACCCTGGCGGCCGGCGCGGCCGCGGACTGTGGGTGGGCCACGTGGTGGCCGTCCCCGCCGGGATCCGCCCACCGGAGCCCGGGCGCGGGGGGCGGCATGAGTGGAAGGTGATCCCGATGGCGGTGTCCCGACGTGACGTCCAGACGGCAGACGGGCTGATGGACGTCGATCTCCATGCCCCCGACGGCGGCGCCCCCGCCCCGGTTGTGATCATGTACCCGGATGCCTACGGCGTCCGGGAGACGGTGCAGCGGATGGCCGGGCGGCTGGCGGCGGCCGGCTACCTGGTGGCCCTGCCGAACATGTTCTACCGCGCCGGGGCCGACGCGGCAGCACCGGAGAAGATCGACTTTGCCGACCCCGAGCAGCGCGCCCGGCTGGGGCGGGTCGTCTCCCAGGCGACCCCGCAGCGGGTGATGGCCGACACCGGCGCGCTGCTGGACGCCCTGGCCGACGAGCCGGGCGCGCTGCCCGGCCCGGTGGGGACCATCGGCTACTGCGTCGGCGGCCGGATGGCCTTCACCGCGGCGACGGCACACCCCGATCGGGTCGCGGCGGCGGCGTCGATCCACGGCGGCGGGCTGGCCAGCGACGACCCGTCCAGCCCGTACCTGGCGGCGGACCGCATCCGCGCCGCCCTGTACATCGCGATCGCCACCGGCGACGCCCACCACACCGACGCCGACCACGCCCGGCTCGTGGCGGCGCTGGACGAGGCGAAGGTCGACTACGAGGCGGAGATCCTCCCCGCGCGGCACGGGTTCGCGTTGGTCGACTTCCCCGTGTACGACGAGGCGGCGGCCGAGCGGCACTGGGAGAAGTCGCTGGCGCTGTTCGCCCGCACTCTGCGTCCCGCAGCCTGATCCCACCCCGGTTCCCGACTCATCGCGGGGCCGGCAGGCTCACTCGACCGCCGGGCGACCCGGCGGCACCGGCACCTCGCCGGCCGGACGTCCACCGGCTGGCGAGGGCTGGGACGGGGGCTGGGCACGGGCGGTGCGTAGCTCGGCGGTGAGCTCGTCGACCTGCCGTTCGGCGCGTTCGGCGCGGGTCCGGGCCTCGGCGCGGGCATCGGTGAGCACGGCGAGCCGTTCGGCGGCGGCCTGCTGCTCGGCCGCCAGCCGGGACGCCGCCTCGGCGCGGGCCCGCTCCAGCTGGTCGGTGGCGGCCGCCCGTTCCCGCTCGAGGTCCTCGGCGGCGGCCGCGCGGACCCGGGCGGTCTCGGCCTGGGCGTCGGCGTGCGCCCGGGCCAGCTCGTCGCGTTCGCGGCGGGCGTCGTCGCGGATCCGGTCCCGGTCGGCCCGCAGATGGTCGCGGTCCGCCCGCAGTTCGCGCAGGGCCGCCGCGTCCCGCTCGGCGGCCCGTTCCGCGGCCCGCAACGCCACGGTCAGCCGGTCAGTCTCGGCGGTCAGCTCGGCACGGACCCGTTCTGCCTCGGCGTGGACCCGACCGATCTCGGTGGCCGCCTCCCGCCGGGCACGCGCCACATCGTCGTCGGCCCGGGCCTGCGCCTGCTCGACGCGGGCGTCGGCGTCAGCGCGCGCCGCCTCCACCGCCGCGGCGGCCTCCCGGCGGGCCGTCTCGGCATCGGTGACCGCGCCCGCGTGCGCCGCCTCGGCGGCGGCCAGGCGCCGTTCGGCATCCTCGAGGGCGGCGACGGCTTCGGCGGCCACCGCCTCGGCCTCCCCGCGGGCGGTCTGCTCCGCCCGGGCGGTCTGCTCCGCGCGCACGGCCCGGGCCACCGCCTCGGCGACCCGCTCGGCGGCATCGGCCTCGGCCGCCTCCACCTGCGCCTCGGCGCGGGCGACATCCCCGAGGCCGGCCATCTCCCGGGAGAAGCCGTCCAGGGAACGGGTCAGGTCGGCGGCCAGCACGCGGATCTGGGCGGCGAGCTCGTCGGCCCGCAGCCGCCCGGCGGCGATCGGCCGCGCGACCGGCGGACGCACGGCCGCCGGGTCACCGCCGGCGGGCGGGGTGCTCTCCCGGCGGGCGAGGTCGCGGCGACGGCGGTAGGCCGCGAGCCGGTTGTGGGCCGGGTCCTCGCAGTAGGACGGTGGCCGTCCAGGCCGGTCGGCGGGTGCGGTGGGCCGCTCGCAGCCAGGGAAGCCGCACCGCGACGACGGTGGTGCCGCCGTCTGGGCACCGCCCGTCATGGTGGCGGGATCGTCGTCTGCCGGTATCGCCCTGGGATCGTCGGCCGAGCTCATGCTCCGGTTCTACCGGACGAACCCCGAAGCGGATCGTGCGCGACCCGCGTGGCGACCAGGTCATTCGCGTGTTTCGCCCGGTGCGGCCGCCCACCGCGCGTGACGTGGTGCCACACGCCCGACGCCAGCCCGGAAACGCAGCGGGTGGCCGTCCGCGTGGGGTGGACGTGGCAGGGTGTGACGCGGTAGGAACGGGACCTGCAAACGCGCTGGTGACGGCGGGCCGCCGAGCTGGATCGGCTGCCGTTCCGGCACCGGCGGTGTCCGCGCCCGTGCCGGGGTCACCAGGTGACCCGAGGTGTCGGCCGACCTGGGGAGGTGAGCCCGATCCCGCTGCCGCAGGCTGGGCGCTCTCCCCGCGCGTTCACCAGGCCCGCCGGCCGACCCGCTCGCCGCGCCGCCCACTGAGGCGTCCGACGCCGAGCGGCGCCGCGCGGAGGACCGGTGCACCGTGCAGTGCGCCCTCGGTTTTCCGGAAGGTCCTCATGTCGGGTTCCACCGCCTCTCCCGCTTCACCGTCTTCGTCGTTCTCCGCGTCTTCGTCGTTCGCCACCCCGTTGCCCACCGCTGCGCGCCTCTCGCTCGACCGGTCGGCCGTCGTGGCGACGCTGCGCGGGGCCGGTTGTGTGTTCGCCGAGGACGAGGCCGCGCTGCTGCTGTCAACCGCGAGCACCCCCGACGAGCTCGCCGTGATGGTCGCCCGTCGGGCGTCCGGGCTGCCGTTGGAGCACGTGCTGGGCTGGGTGTCGTTCCGCGGCCTGCGGGTGGCTGTCGACGAGCGGGTGTTCGTCCCCCGCCGCCGCACCGAGTTCCTCGTCGACCGCGCCGCGGCGATCCTGGCCGCCGGCGCGACCGTGGGGGACAGGGCCCGTTCGGCGGTGGGTTGGGTGGTCGTCGATCTGTGCTGTGGGTCGGGCGCGGTCGGCGCGGCGCTGGCCGGCGCCGTCCGCGGGCCGGTCGACCTGCACGCGGCGGACGTCGACCCGGTCGCCGTCGCCTGCGCCCGGCGCAACCTGACCGGTCCGGGGCGCATCACCCCGGCACCGGCCCGGGTCTACACAGGTGATCTCTACGCGCCGCTGCCGCCGGTGTTGCGCGGGCGGGTGGATCTTCTGGTGGCCAACGTTCCGTACGTGCCGACGGGTCGACTGGGGCTGTTGCCTCCCGAGGCGCGGGTCCACGAGCCCCGGGAGGCCCTCGACGGCGGTTCGGACGGGCTGGACGTGCTGCGCCGGGTGGCCGCCGAGGCGACAGACTGGCTGGCGCCCGGGGGGAGTCTGCTCGTCGAGACCAGCCGGGCCCAGGCGCCGCTGGCGGGGGAGACCTTTCTCCACGCCGGCCTCGTCACAACGGTCGCGACCTGTGAGGACCTGAGCGCCACTGTGACAGCCGGCCGCTACGTGCCGGGGGACGAGGCCTGATCAGCCCTCGGGTGGCTGCCCGCTCTGTCACCGACTTGAGCGGGCAGCCACCCGAGGAAACAGGCTAATCACTTCCCACCCTCAAGATAATCAACAGTGTTGACCGTCCTTCGTCCCCATGTTGATCTTCACAAGCAATCTCCAAAACCAACAAACAAAAATCGCTGCAGAACCCTCGTGTTGACCTCAAGGACCTTGCCGGCCGTTGCCAGCACGCGCAGCACGTGGCGGTACTCCTCCTCGAAGTCGTAGGGGTCGTAGGGCTGTGCGTCTGCGGGCCAGTAGCGGACCGGATAGTCGATGTGAGCCAGGATCTCGAACGCGTCGAACCGCTCGATCAGGCGCACGGTCTCGGTCAGGTAGGACCGCACGACCCGGTCCGGCGGCTGATCCTTGTACCGGGCGGAGACCTCGGTGAAGCCGCCGCCGCCGGCGGCCGGTGCGGAGTGGACCGAGGCCAGTACCCGCTCGAAGGCGCCCCTGCCGAGCAGGGCCTCGGCGTGGGAGGTGTGCCAGTGAGGTTCACCCAACTCGATGCCCGACAGGATGCGCAGGTCAGGATGACGTTCCCGGCACGATTGCAGACATTCCCGATAGCCGTCGACGTCGAGTGGAGGCGGCGTCAGGACGCCTTCTGCGACTAGAGGACGCCACGCTTCCGGAACTTCCTCCCCTGGCTTGAGAGTCCAGGCAGTGAGGTCAGCATGCTCGGTGAACGCCACCGAGGGCAGCCCGAGCTCGAGTGCACGTAGACAGGTGTCCTCCATCGATCCCGCTGCTGCATCCCAGGACCACTGGCTGTGCACATGACTGTCCGGTGGCAGCATGACCTTCTCCTCCTTCGATCATTGCGATGAGGCGCCCAGCTACCTGGGGGTCGGCCTCCGTCTGTCATGGTCGCCGGGGGTGTATTCGAGGGCTGCGTCCAGATCGTCGACATCGGGGAACGGGCTGCGCCAGAGGGCCTCGACGCGCTCCTCGCCGAGGCGCGGCAGGCCTGATCGGCTGTTGCTCGGGCACGCTCGGCGGCGTGAACCCTGGTGACGGGATGGTTTCTCTGCGGCGCATCGGGATCGGGGCGCGCGTAAGACTGGCTGTGGTCGCGTGCCGGTCGAGCGGGAGCGGGGAGATCGTGAAGATCGTTGTTCCGGGTGGGACGGGGCATCTGGGGTTACTGCTCACGGGTGCGTTCGGGAGTGCGGGGCATGAGGTGGTTGTCCTCAGCCGGCACGCCGATATTCAGGTGCCCGGTGCGCGGACGGAGTGTTGGGATGGTCGGACCGAGGGCGCATGGGTGGCCGAGGTGGATGGCGCCGACGCGGTGGTCAACCTGGCTGGGCGCAGTGTGAACTGCCGGTACACCCGGGCGAATCTGGCGGAGATGATGGCGTCGCGGGTGGATTCCGCGGCTGTGGTGGGGGCGGCGATCGCGGGGGCGGCTCGTCCGCCGCGGGTGTGGTTGCAGATGAGCACCGCCACGATCTACGCGCACAGCTTTGACCGGGCCCATGACGAGGTGTCGGGGATTGTCGGCGGCGGCGAGGAGGGTGTGCCGGCGTACTGGGCGTTCAGTGTTGACATCGCCCGGCGGTGGGAAGCCGCGCAGGCGGAGGCGGCGACGCCGGATACCCGCCGGGTGGCGCTACGGACGAGCATTGTGATGGCGCCGGGCCGGGGTGGTGCGTTTGACGTGCTGTGGCGGATGTCCCGGCTGGGTCTGGGTGGGCCGGTCGCCGGGGGCCGGCAGTACATGTCGTGGATTCACGACCGTGATTTCGTCCGGGCGGTCGTGTTCCTGGTGGAGTGTGACGATCTGGTGGGGCCGGTGAATCTGGCGTCGCCGAACCCGTTGCCGTACCGGGAGTTCGTCGCGGGTCTGCGGGCGGCGGTGGGCGTGCGGGTGGGGTTGCCGGCGACGGCGTGGATGGCCGAGGTGGGTGCGTTCGTGATGCGTAGCGACACTGAGCTGCTTCTGAAGAGCCGGCGGGTGGTGCCGGGCCGGCTGCTTGGGGCGGGGTTCGTGTTCGATCTACCCGAGTGGCCGGAGGCCGCCCGTGATCTGGTGGCGCGTAGTCGGAGGCCTTCCAGGCGGGCGTCGGGCTAGTGACGGGACGGGTGCAGGGTTCTCTGACGATCGCTGTCGCGCAGCCTCCGCGCACTTCGCTGGATGGCGATCTGGGCCGGACGGCAGCGTGCTCACCGACGCTCGGATCAGGGGCCTCGTCACCCGGGCCAGCGCAGAACGCGGGGAGTTTCTGGACGTTCGTGGTCGATCAGCACGTCGGCGTGGTCCCGGGGCGCGGCGGAGGCCTGGTAGAGCTTTTGGCCGGGCAGGTAGCGCGCCTTGTAGCGTTCGCGGACCGCGTCGGGTGAGCCGAACAGGGCGACGTCGCGGCGCAGCGCGCGGCGCAGCGATTCGGCGGGGCTGATCTGGAGGAACACGGCGAGGTCCCAACAGCCGAGTAGTTCGTGGCGGAGGAGGAAGACGCCGTCGACGATGAGCACCGCGTTGCCGGCTGCCTCGCGGGTGGGGCTGTCGAGCGGGGAGTCGCTGCGATGGTCGAACGCCGCCGTGCGATAGCGCCGGTCGCCGTCTGGGCTGAGCGGGTCGATCAGGAGACGCCGTAGAGCGGGGTAGTCGAACGCGTCGAGGAAGTAACCCTCCGGGGACAGCGACCCGCGGCGGCGGCGCACGGCCTGGGGCTGGTGGAAGCCGTCGACGCTGGCGCGGATGACGGGCCGGCCCCGGTCAGCGAGCGTGCCGGCGAGCTCGTCCGCCAGGGTCGTCTTGCCGGCGGCGTCCGGGCCGTCGATCGCAACACGTAGCACCCGGTCCGGGCATGTGCCTGCCAGCAGGCCGATGAGCGCGTCCACGACATGGTCACGGGACGGTACCGAAACAGGATCGGTGATCATGTGATGTGACGGTAGCGAGGAAGTTCCTGGTCATCGACTGTGCTCGCCCGGGGCGTAGTGGGTCCAGGTTTCGCCGGCGTCGGCGCGGTGCCGGTGGGCGGCGGCCGGGATGGATCGGTGATGGCCTCGTCGATGGTGTGCCGGGCGATGTGGGCGAGTGTGGGGTTGCTGTCCTGGTAGTAGGGCAGGGCGATGAGTCCGAAGGACAGCGCCCAGCCACGGCCCCGTGCCCAGGTCGCGTCATCGGCTCCGATCGTGCTCCGGAACGCCTCGCGGCTTTCGGTGGACAGCAGCGTCCAGGCGGCCATTACGTCGCAGGCCGGATCTCCCACGCCCAGGCCGCCGAAGTCGATGACGGCATGCAGCCGGCCGCCCCGGGTGAGCAGATTCCCGGGGAGAAGGTCGCCGTGGATCCATACCGGCGTTCCCTGCCAGCGGGGCGCGTGCACGGCCGTGTCCCACGCCGCGGTCGCCGCTGCGGTGTCGAGGGTGGCCCGTAGGGAGTGGATGGCGGCCCGGGTGGCCGCGTCCCGCCGGGCGAGCGGGGCGCCACGGAAGAAGTTGTGCGTCCCGGGAGGTGGTCCCCCCGTGGGGTCGACCTGTTGCAGGGCTGCGACGAAGTTTCCCAGTTCGATGGCCATGCGGTGTAGGTCAACGGCAGGTTCGGCGAGCAGGTCCTCGCCCTCCAGCCACCGGTGGACCGACCAGGGCCACGGGTAGCCCTCGCCGGGTGTGCCCGTCCCGAGCGGGACCGGGATGTCCAGTGGCAGCAGCGGCGCGAGCTGCGGCAGCCACCGGTGCTCCTTGTCCACCTGCCCGGCCGCTGCGGGGATGCGGGGCAGCCGTACTGCCAGGTCCACGCCGAGGCGGTAGATCGCGTTGTCAGTGCCTGCGGAGCGGACCGGTTCGAGGGGAAGGCCCGCCCACTCGGGGAACTGCGCGGCGATCAACCGGCCCACCAGCGAGGTGTCGACGACGACCTCGCTGGCGTGCATCTTCCGGTCGGACTCGGACATGGTGCCTCCGGGCTGCGAACCAGGTGTGGTCGACGGTGACGTGGAGACGAATCAGACCGCATCCGCTACCGGAGGAGGCTTGGTGTGCCAGTGGCGGGGCCGGCTCAGCGTTGCGGGGATGGTGGTGTCGAGGTTGCCGTGCGCGGAGTCGAGCTGTGTCTGGGTCAGGAAGAGGGTGTCGGCGAGGCGTGTGCCGCGCAGGTTCGCGGCGCGTAGGTCGGCGCCGGTCACATCGGCTGTGGTCAGGTCTGCGTTGCGCAGGTCGGCGCCGATGAGTCGTGCTCCGCGCAGGTTGGCCCCGTTCAGGTCGGTGCGTCGCAGGTTGGCGCCGGTGAGGTCAGCGCCGCGGTACTGCGGCCGGCGCCGGCCCGCCCGTGCGCGTGCCAGGTCGCTTGCCTGTTGCAGGAGCAGGTTGACGTCATGGCGGTGGCGGGTGATGTCCAGTGCGGTGAGTTGCTCTGGGGTGGCGTGGGTGAGTCGTCGAGTCTGGTCGCGGGCGGCGGCCAGCTCGGGGTGTATCGGCTGGGCCGGCCCGAGGTCGAGTGCGGCGGTCAGGTACCAGAGCAGTTCGTGCAGTTGGCGCATGACGGGGAAGACCGCGAACATCTGTCGGGCGAGGCGGGGGGTGTGCCGCCAGTCCTGTCCGTCGAAGGTGACCTGGCTGACGTGTTGTCCCGCACCGAAGCAGTCGAAGACGGCGCATCCGGTGAAGCCGCGGTCGCGTAGCTGGCCGTGGACGCCGCAGCGGTTGTCCTTCTGCAGGTTGGGGCAGGGCTGCCCGGCCTTCTTGTCGATGGCGAAGTCCGCGGAGGCGGCGAAGGCCGGTGCCACGCAGCACAGGCCGAAGCAGTTCCCGCAGTCGCCGCGCAGCGGATCGGGTAGGGCCATGGCGACCATGATGAACCGTCCGTTGCCGCGGGCGGCCGGGAGCCGGCGTCGCCGCGGGCGGCGGGCGCGTTACCGGCGGGGAGATCTCCCGAGCTGACAGTGGTGGTGGGTGTCATGGACACGCCTGGCGGGGCGGCCCCCCCGGTCAGTTCACCCGGCGGTGAGGATCTCGCGTTCGCCGACGGTGCCGGCCTGCGTCAGGCGCAGTGTCGGGGGGCGCGGCGAGGGCTCCTGCATGCGGGAAACCTAGCGGGCACGATGTGTCGGCATGACCGCACCCGTTCTCCTGATCACCGGCGCCTCTTCCGGCATTGGCGCTGCGACCGCACGCCTGGCCGCGGGTATGGGCTGGTCGCTCGTGCTGGCCGCCCGGTCCCGCTCCGCGTTGCGCGCTCTCGCCGCGGACCTCGGCGGCCCAGCCAAGGCCGTGGTGGCGCCCTGTGACGTGCAGGACTGGGCTCAGGTCGCCGCCCTCCCCGCCTGCGCCGAGGATGCGTTCGGCCGGCTCGACGCGGTGTTCGTCAACGCCGGGGTGTTCACTCCGACCTCGTTCCTGCACGCCACCGGCTCCCCGGAGCAGTGGCGCGAGATGGTGCTGACGAACGTCTACGGCACCGCTCTCGTCGCCCGCGCCACCCTGCCCACTCTCGCCCGCTCTCGTGGGCACCTGGTTCTCACCGGATCGGTGGCTGGCCGTGTCACTGTCCCCGGCCAGCTGTACTCGGCGACGAAGTGGGCTGTGACCGCCCTCGCCCAGTCGATCCGCGCCGAGGCCACCCACACCGGTGTCCGCGTCACCCTCATTCAGCCTGGCCTGGTCGACACCGGCGAAAGATCACCCGACCGTGTCACCGACCCGGTGCTCGATGTGGAGGACGTCGCCCGCGCTGTCCTGTTCGCCCTCGACCAACCCGACGCTGTCGACATCAGCGAGATCGTCATCCGTCCGACCGGCCAGCACCCTCACCGCTGAGGACGGCACGCGATGTTGGCGGGGTACGGCGGTTCGCGCTGTTGATCCGTGTTGGTCAGCGGACGTCACGGTGGGATGATCGTGATGTGCAGGTCCGTCAGGCTGGTGTTGCCGATGCCGAGGGGATCGCGCGGGTGCATGTGCTGTCCTCGCAGGCCGGGTATCGGGGGTTGTTGCCGCAGCCGCTGCTCGACGGGTTGCGGCCGGCGCAGCGGGTGCCCCGGTGGACCGCGACGGTGCGGCAGACGAGTTGGCCGGGGCGGGGTGTCCTGGTCGCGGACGATGCGGGTGCCATTGTCGGTTTCGTGGACCTGCGTCCCGCTGAGGACGACGACCCGGACGCGGTCGGGGTCGGGGAGATCACCGGGTTCTATGTTCTACCGGCGGCCTGGCGGCAGGGGGTGGGGCGTCACCTGATGGCCGCGGCGGTCCGCGGGTTGCACGCGGCCGGTTACATGTCCGCGATGTTGTGGGTGTTGGAGGCGAACACCCGCGCGGTCCGTTTCTACTCGCAGCTGGGTTGGGAGCCGGACGGCTCCTCCAGGGACAGGCTTGTGCGGTATCGGCGGAACCTCGGCTGACCTCGGGTCAGGCGCTGTAGTGGCGCCGGCCGGCCACCGGGGGCGCGTTCAGGTGGTGGCGGCGCCGAACCAGGCGGGTAGGTGGCTGAGCAGATCCTGCTGGTTTTCGCCGACCCAGGCGATGTGTCCGTCTGGGCGTAGGAGCGCGGCGGGGACGTCCAGTTCCTCGCTGACGTCGACGACGTGGTCGACCCGGTCCGCCCAGCCGGCGACGGAGAGTTGGCCGGTCTGGTCGAGGAGCAGTCCGCGGCCGCGGTGCATCAGCGCGTAGAGGCGGTCGTGTTTTAGTGCGATGTCGCGCATCCGCCGGCCGAGCAGGTGATGGCCCTCGCCAAGGTCGTAGCGGATCCCGATCGCGATGATCTTTTCGGTGAGGTGCCGGTTGACGTCGTCGAAGTCCATCAGTTCGGTCAGGAGTCGGCGGACTGCCTGGGGGCCGGGTTCGAGGGACATCAGTTCCATCTGCGCGCGGGTGTTGTTCAGGACGTCGGCGGCTACCGGGTGCCGTTCGGTGTGGTAGCTGTCCAGCAGGCCCGCTGGTGCCCAGCCGGTGATCTCGGCAGCGAGTTTCCAGCCGAGGTTGAACGCGTCCTGGACGCCGAGGTTGAGTCCCTGCCCGCCGGCCGGCGGGTGGATGTGTGCCGCGTCGCCGGCGAGCAGGGCCCGGCCGGTCCGGTAGCGTTCGGCCTGCCGGGTGGCGTCACCGAAGCGGGAGAGCCAGCGTGGTGAGTGCGCGCCGAAGTCGGTGCCGGCGAGCTTGCGCATCTGCTGCTTGAGCTCGTCCAGGGTGGGCGGGGTGCGGTCCTCGGTGACCCCTTCGGCGGGTGCGACGAGGCGGTACACCCCGTTCTCCAGTGGCACGGCGCCGAACCGTTTGTGGGTTTTGCGGACCTCGGTCACCACGGCGTTCACCGTTTCCGCCGGCGCGGTCAGCTCCACCTCGCCGAGCAGCGTCTCGTGTCTGGTGGGCTCGCCGGGGAAGGCGACGCCGAGCAGTTTGCGCACGGTGCTGCGGCCGCCGTCGCAGCCGACGAGGTAGCGGGCGCGTAGCCGGGTGCCGTCGGCCAGTTCAGCGGTCACCGCGTCGTCGTCCTGGCGCAGGCCGACCAGTTCGTGGCCGCGTCGGATCTCGGCGCCGAGTTCGGTGGCGTGCTCGGCGAGCAGCCGGTCGGTGATGGGCTGTGGGATGCCGAGGGCGTAGGGGTGTGCGGTGTCGAGCCGGTCAGGGGCGGGTTTGCTGATGCCGGCGAAGAATCCACCGACCGGGTACTGGGTGCCGAGTGCGAGGAACCGGTCGAGCAGGCCGCGCTGGTCCATGATCTCGATGCTGCGGGCATGCAGGCCGAGTGCCCGCACGACCGGGGTCGGCTCGGTGTCCTTCTCGAGCACGAGCGCGTCCACGCCGTGCAGTCGCAGCTCGCTGGCCAGCATCAGGCCGGTCGGTCCGCCGCCCACCACTATCACGTCAATCATGAATCCTCATTCACCATTCACCGAGAGTGCGTTTTCGGCCAGGTGCGTCGCGCGGTCCGGCGGCGCGGATATCCGCGCCTGCGCGTGCGTCGCGATCCCCGATTTCCGCAGGTCCTGGCTTCGGCTGGAGATTCTGCAGCACCACCCTGGTCTTGCCGCAAGCCCCCCGGTGTGCTATATCTTAGAAGTGGCAAGGAGTGGGTAGACTTCCTTGCCTTCTTCTTTTCTTCGCCCGTTGTGGGTGGAGAAGTTTCGCTACGGCGGCGGGCCGAGTTCGCGGGCGATCAGGCCGGTGAGCAGGACGACGGTGCCGCCGGCGAGCGCGAGTGCTGCGAGTCCGCGCCACGCGGCGGCGGGGCGGGGTCGTTCGACGTGTGCTGCGGCACGCACCCGCTCATTGTGTGTGCCGCAGCCTGATCGATGTCAGTGCGGGTCAGAGCGGGTTCGACTGGGGCTTTCCGGTGAGGTGGTGGGTGAGGAAGCGTTCGTCGCTGTCCATTTCGACCCTGGGAGGTCGACGTGCCGGCCGGGGTTGGCGTGCAGCGTCTTGTCCGGGGAGGCGATGGCGTCGAACAGGGCGAGGCCGGTCTCGCGGGGTACGAGTTCGTCGTCCCACTGGAGCAGGAACCGTACCGGGACGGTGAGGCGGGCTGCGGCGTCGGTGAGGGTGTCGCCGGTACGGGTGTCGCAGCCGACGAGACCGAACACGGCGGCGGTGATTCTCGGTTCGGCGGCGACGAACGGCATGCCGATCCTGCTACCCAGCGACACACCCCAGTAGCCCACGGGGCCGGCCGCGCCGACGTCGTCGACGTTCTGGAGGGCGTCGAGGGTGGCCTGCCATTCGGGTACGGCCTGGGTGGCGCGGCGGGCGTTGTCCTGGGCGATCAGCGCGGCGACGGGCTCGCCGGTCGCCATCTGCTGCCGCAGCCGTGCGGTGAACTGCTCGTCGTGCGCGGTTTTCGGCCGGTCGCCGTGGCCCGGTGCGTCGATCGCCGTCACCGCGAAACCGTGGCGTGTCACGTAGCGGTGGGCGCGGGCGAGTAGGCCTGGGGCGGTCTTGTACTGGCCGCCTCCGTGGCCGAGCAGGACCAGGGGGCGGGGACCGTGGGCGTCGGCCGGGGTCCAGAGCGCGCCGGGGATCCCGCCGTGGGTGAACAGGCGCTCGGTGACGCCGTTGCTGACTGTCTGCGAGGTGAGACGCATGGTGGCGTTGCCTTCCGGGATGCGTGGGGATGCTCCCGGCGGCCACCTCACGTCAGAGGCGGTGCCCCGCGGTGCGGACGAGGGAGAGCACCCGTGTGAGTGGAGCGGAAACGGGTCTCACCTCCTCAGGTCGCGGATCGACGTGGGCACAGTACCAGTCGATGGTCATCGCTTCCCTGGGAGCGGGGCCGGTGGGTGGGCCGGCCGCGCGGCACCGGGATGACGGCATCCCGCTTGCGGGTGACGCCGCTATGGCGTCATGATGGCGTCATGGAGCTTGCGTCGTATGTCGACAGTCTGCGTCGGGATCTTGCCGTCGCCGCGGAAGCGGGCGGGCCGGAGGCGCGGGCCCTGGCCGAGCGGCTCGCCGCCCCGCTGGAGTCGGCGGCCAGACTTGTCCTGCTGGAGGCGCTCGCGGCCGCCGCCGAGGAGATCAGCTGCGAGCTGGCACCCGGCTCGGTCGACGTGCGGCTCCGCGGCAGCGACCCCGACTTCGTCGTGACATCACCATGGCCGGCCGAAGATGTCAGCGGTGACGTCACCGCCGACGTGCCCGCGGCGCCGCCCGGCGGCGGCATGGCGACAGAGGTGCCAGGAGACAGCGAGGGCCGCACGGCGCGGATCACGCTGCGCGTGCCGGAACATCTCAAGCCCCGCGTCGACGAGGCCGCCGCCCACGCGGGCATGTCGGTCAACACCTGGCTGGTGCAGGCGATCACCACCGCCCTCGACCCGACCGCCGCCACCCTTCGGCGTGCCGACCCGCCGCGCGGCTACCGCTACCGCGGCTGGGTCCGCTGACCGCAGCCCCCACAGCACCATCCACCCGTCCCCATATCCACCCTTGAGGAGACCTGCCATGGCGACGTTCGACACCCCGACCCCGATCCTCACCGTCCTCGACGTGGGCGCCGGCACCGTACGCATCGACGCCGAGGAACGCACGGACACCGTGGTGACGGTGCGCCCCCGCGACCCGGGCAGCGACCATGACACCCGGGCCGCCGAGCAGACCACCGTCGACCACGCCGACGGGCGGCTGGTAATCCGGGGCCCGAACCGGACGGTGCGTTCCCTGTTCGGTGGCAGCGGCGCGGTGGTGGTGACGATCAGCCTGCCGGCCGGCTCCCGCGTCGAGGCCCGCACCGCGGCCGCTCTCACCACCAGCGGCCGGCTCGGGGACTGCCAGTTGCACGCCGCCGGCGGCGCGGTGACCCTCGAGCGGACCGGCGGCCTGCGGCTACGTACCTCGCACGCGGCGGTGTCGGTGGGGTGCGTGGACGGCGACGCCGACATCGCCACCGCCCGCGGCCCGATCCGGGTCGGGCGGGTCGAGGGGGCCGCGCGAATCCAGACCGCCCGCGGTGAGATCCATCTCGGAGAGGTCGCTGGTCCACTGACAGTCGCCAGCGGCGCCGGGCCGATCAGCGTCGAGCGGGCCGGCGCCGGTGTGCACGCCCGCGCCGGCCGCGCCGCCATCTGTCTCGGGGAGGTCGTCCGCGGCACGGTCACACTGGTCTCCGGCCACGGCCGGCTGGAGGTCGGGATCCGCGAGGGCACCGCCGCGCTGGTGGATCTGCTGTCCGGGCACGGCCGGGTCCGCAACGACCTGTACGCGACCGACGAGCCCGACCCGGACGAGGAGACCGTCTCCGTGCGCGCCCGCACCGGCCACGGCGACATCGTGATCCGCCGTGCGACACCTGCCACGGAGAAGACCCTCGCGTGAACGGCGAGCGGGGCGGCCGGTGGCATCGCTGGTCGACAGTCCGACAGTCTCGGCAGAGCATGGTGCGGTGGCAGACCTGCATCGGCGTGAGATCGGTCGGCTGTTCAACGAGGTGCCGGAGCTTTACGACCGGGTCCGGCCGAGCTACCCCGACGAGCTGTTCGTCGACGTTTGCGGATCACCGGCCTGGCCGACACCCGGGCCGTGGCGCACCCGCCCCGACGTCGACTACGGGCCGCTGAACAGTGTCTCCGGGCACGTCGTGAACCTGGCCCGGATCGTCGAGCACTGGCAGGAGACATGCTCCGCGTCGCCGGCTCCCTGATCACCGGGGAGGTCCGCGCCCACGACGTGATCCGCATGCTCACCCGGGACGGGAACCCGACCGGGCTCGGCAACGCCTTCGTCGCCTACGGCCGGCTGTTCAAGACCCTCCACGTCCTGCAGGTCCTACATGACGAGTCCTACCGGCGAATGATCGGCGCCCAGCAGAACATCGCGGGATGAGCCTGTCCGGCGAGATCCGACAGGACTGCCGGGATCCCAAGATCGCCCTGACGGACCGCCTTCACCGTCACCGGCCAGGCCGGGGCCACCGCCGCCACCTGGAACCCCACCCTCGTCATCACCACCCCGACGACGCTGACGGCCGGCACCTACACCGCCACGATCACCTACTCCGTCGCCTGAGTCAGCGGGTGCGGCGGCGAGTGGCGGGGTCGACGTTTGGAGCGAGCGGGCGAGGCGGTCGAGCGCGGGCACGACGAGGGTGTCGTCGGGGTGCCTGAACTCCGTCAGCCGAGCACGCCCTCATCCATGCCGTGCCCCGGGGCTGACCGCCGCCACCGTCCATCCGCCCCACGGCGCCGACCCGCACGCCGCCCTAACCCACCACACCGCCGTCTGACGGTCCGGCGCCGCTATCCGGAGAGCGCGAGCCGGCTGGTGATGTCGAGCTTCACTTCGCCGTCTCCACGCCTGTCGGGCAACAGGGGTCTGAGGCCGCTGGGCAACCTCGCCCACGACCTGCCCTCGGATCTCGGCAACGTGGTCCTGACGGCCGCGGACGACATTGTCAACGTTGATCGACCCGCCAGCACGGTCGTCACGTAACGATCGAACTTTCGGCAACCACGCCGGCGCAGTCCTGACTTCCCGCAACGATCATGCTGTCGCTCAGTACCCCCGGCGCCACCGCTCCTTCATCTGCCGGTACTGCTCGTCCCGCCGCCTGTTGGAGTCGCGGGTATCCCAATAGGCCTGCTGGTCCCTCTTCCACTTCTCGTCCGAGGGAGGACCGTTCCTGACTCTGCCGTAGATGTTCAGAGCCGCGAGCGCTAGAAGCCCGAGCCACATCATGATCGCTACACCCGACATGATCCTCCTCTGTGGAACCGCGACGAAGACCAGAACGCGCCTGGCCAGGGCGGCGGCGCGAAGCAGTCCAAGTAGCCGCCGCCTGTAGAACGATCACACAAGCGGAACGATCCCGGACGGTGTACGTCCACACGAAGCGCGTCAACGGGCGCCGGCGTCATGCGGGCAGGCTCCGTCACGACGCACGCCGCGTCGAAGCCCGCACCGTGGCCACCCTCACCGCCCACGGGGCCGGCTCGGGGACTGCCTGCTGCACACCGGCGGCGGTGAGCTCACCGCCGCGCGGCACCGGCAGCGGAGAAGACCCTCGTGTAAACAGCGAACCTGTCAGCTCAGGGGGGCCTCGCGCAGGCGACGCTGAACGCCCACCTCGGCGCCGAGGCTGATGCCGTCCCGGCGGAGGAGCCGCCGGGCGTCCCGATCGGCGGCGGGCTTGTTCAGGGTCGGCCCCGAGTCGGGTGAGTAGGTCGTTGCCGCCCCGGGTGTCCTCACCGAGTAGGCCGAGCAGCAGGTGTTTCGGTAATGTCCGTCGCGTGACGGAGTACCGTGCGGACCTCCCGCCGGATCTGACAGTGCCGGAACGGCACCCCGAGGCCCCCGCCGCAGGAGTGGAACTGCCCTCGCACTATGTGCGGTGCTTCGGTTGCGGTTCCGGTGAGCCCGACGGCCTGCACCTGCGGGCCTTCGCCGGCCCAGGGCTGACGCTGCAGGCCAGGTTCGACGTCACCGAACATCATCAGGGCGCCCCGGGTCTGGGTCATGGCGGGTTGCTCACCTGCGCCTTGGACGAGACCCTCGGGCTGCTCAGCCATCTGACCCGCACGAGCCGGGTCACCGCGCGCCTGGAGACCGACTTCCGGCGGCCGGTCCCGGTCGGTTCCACCTTGTTCATCGATGCACGGGTGGACGGCGTTTCCGGTCGGAAGAGCTACGTGAGCGCCGAGGGCCGACTCGATACCGCGGACGGGCCGGTTGCCGTGCAGGTGCGGGGGGTGTTCGTCGAGGTGACGCTCCAGCACTTCATCACCCATGCGCGCGCCGACGAGGTTAGGGCGATCGAGCAGGATCCCGGCCTGGTCGATCTGGGCGACTACACCGTCAATCCCTGATGAAGGATCTCGCTCCGGCGGCCCGGACTTCGGCCGTTTCGTGGACAATCTGCGTCATCTGCTCGACGTCGTTGCCGGTGTTCGGCCGCCGTCCGAGGTGGTGACACAGGTCGCCGATCAGTTCGCGCGGATCAGCGCCCGGCTGGCGCCGTTCACCGTGCCGGAGTCCGCGAGGGCGACGGGGCTCCGTCTGGATCTCCCCGGCCGCGGTCAGACGATGGCACCCGCTTCGACGAGGCGCTGGCCATGCTGGCCAACACGGGGCGGCCCTTCGCCCGGTTGGTGTACGTGAACGTCACCTTCCGCTCGTTGACCCGTGTCGACGTGCCGCTGCGCCTGGACGCGACGGTCGACCGGGTCGAGGGCCGCAAACTCTTTCTCACCGGTCGTCTGTTCGACGGCGACACGTTGTGCGCCGACGCCGAAAGCCTGTTCGTCCAGCTCAGACCGGCTCAGCCCTGAGTGACTTCGCAGCCAGGAGGTGCGGTGTCCGAGGGGAGGATGCACGCCGGCGATGTGGACATCGACAGGCGCGGGTGGGCCGATTGATCGCGACGCGTTCCCACGTGGGCGGATCTTCCCCTCGTACCGGGGTCGCCGAAGTATCCGCCGAAAATCGGGCGGATACGGCTGACCAGCGCTGATCCGATGGCGTTCAGGCCGTGCGCGGTGAGGTGGTCGGGGCGAGCGCGGTAGCGGGCATGGAGCAGTTCACGGCGGTGTTCCTTCGCCTGGCGTCGGTAGAGCAGACGCCGCGTCGCTCAGGCCGACGACACCGCTTCCCGCCATCCAGCAGGAGAATCACGCCATGACCCCCCCGCGCGCCTTCCCCCTGGAGCCCGCCCCGATCCATGTGTCCGACGACGTCCTCGATGACCTGCGCGCCCGTCTCACACTGACCCGTCCGCCGCTGGACGAGGGGAATGAGGACTGGTCCTACGGCGTCCCGGACAGCTATCTGCGTGAGCTTGTCGCCTACTGGCGGGACGGCTACGACTGGCGCAAGGCAGAGACCGCCATCAACGCCTACGAGCACTACCAGGTGAGCGTCGCCGGTGTCCCGGTGCACTTCATGCGCAGGCCCGGCCGCGGCCCCCGCCCGATTCCGTTGATCCTCACCCACGGCTGGCCGTGGACGTTCTGGCACTGGTCGAAGGTGATCGACCCGCTCGCCGACCCGGCCGCGTTCGGCGGTGACCCCGCCGACGCGTTCGACGTCCTCGTGCCGTCCCTGCCCGGCTTCGGTTTCCCCGGCCCGCTCACCGGCTTCTCCGACGTCAACTTCTGGAAGGTCTCCGACCTCTGGCACACCCTGATGACCGAGACCCTGGGATACGAGAAGTACGCCGTCGGGGGCTGCGACATCGGCGGGATCGTCTCCAGCCAGCTCGGCCACAAGTACGCCGACGAGCTGTACGGCATCCACATCGGCTCCGGGCTGCCGCTCGACTTCTTCACCGGCCCCCGCGCCTGGGACTTCGCCCGGAACCGGCCCCTCACCGACGACCAGCCCCCCGACGTCCGCGCCCGGATCATCGAGCTGGACCACCGCTCGGCGTCCCACCTCGTCGTGCACATGCTCGACGGCGCCACCCTGGCCCACGGGCTGAGCGACTCACCCGCCGGACTGCTCGCCTGGCTGCTGGAACGCTGGAACGCCTGGAGCGACAACGGCGGCGACGTCGAGTCCGTCTTCACCAAGGACGACCTGCTCACCCACGCCACGATCTACTGGGTGAACAACTCCATCGCCACGTCGATGCGTTACTACACCAACGCCAACCGCTACCCCTGGGCCCCCGCCCACGACCGCACCCCAGTCGTGCAGGCCCCGGTCGGCCTCACCTTCGTCACCTATGAGAACCCGCCCGGCATCCACACGGCGGGCGAGCGCGTCCAGGCGTTCAAGACCGGCCCGCAGGCCGACTGGTTCAACCACGTCAACGTCAACGCCCATGACCACGGCGGCCACTTCATCCCCTGGGAAAATCCCGACGCCTGGGTGAGCGACCTGCGCCGCACCTTCCACGGCCGCAGGCCCTGAACGACCCTGCGGGCTCGTCTGGCGACGGCCAGTCGTGAGCGACGCGAGAGCGACGTCGCGGCAGTTCCGGCGGCGATTATCGGACGGTGATCGCCGCCGCCGTACCCACCTCGCACAGGACTCCCCGAACACGGTGAGGTAGCGGTCGGCGATCCAGGCGTCCAGAAGGCCGGGACTTTCCGGAACCGGCTCGCCGAGCATCGGCAGGAAGGAACGGAGCCTGCGTCGGTGGTGCTCAGCGAAGGAGCACTGACCGGCCAGGTATTCCCGCATGTGGCGCCCCTCCAAGCGTCCACCACAGCATCACCAGCTCCTCCGGTGGAGCCGCCGCGTTCGGCGCGGCCTGGACGATCTGACCGATCGCTTCCAAGACCGCGCTTCGATGATCGACCAGGGTGCCGTCCAGATCGAAGAAAATCACATCCGCCATAGAGATGATCATCTCGTGGCGCTTGTCCCTGACGCCAGAGGAGTCGCCGGCCGGACCCGCCACGAACTCGCCGCCGAGCCACAGGCCATCTAGATCATCGCCGTTTGCGGCTGGTGACACGTTTCTTACCGGCACCCCAATGCGCGGAACGTCACCACGGACCCCGTGACGGCCAGACATCTACGCTTGTCGGGGGTCGCCGTAGCATCGGAGAAAAATCGGGCGGATATGGCTGACCTGCGGTGATGCCGAGCTACACCTGGTGGGGCAGGCTGGAGAGCGCCTCGGTGGCCTGGCGCACGGGAGAAGCGGGCCCCAAGCGGTGGGTCGCGGTCTTGCCCGCCCGCCGGGTAGCGGAAGAATTGCCTTGTGCTCTATCGGATCATCCAGCGTAGGCATACGGGTGGTACCTACGGGCCCTGGCAGCCAGTCACCGACACGCTGCTCGTCTCTCTCGACCCAGCCGAGAACGAGATCGAGTTCTCGGCTGACGACCGCCGGCTGGACACCGACCAGGCGACGCCGTGCGACTGCAACCTCTTCCCAAGCGATCACCGGCACCGGGTGGGGGCGAGTCCGACAGGCATACGCGGCCCCAGGCCCGCCGACGACTGAGCGCCCCCAACCTCACCGGACGGCCCCGGCTATCCGGGGTCCCGGTAGGAACGGAACGAAAAACCGGTGTTGCTGTCAAAATTTTTGACGGCCCGAGGTCGAGTCCGCCAAGGTGGCGAGGCCCGGGTTTGGCAGGTCGGCGTACCGGGCGCCGAGGACCTCCACGTGGCCGGAGGTGGCCGGGCTCAGGCCGACCATGATCCGCATGGTTGTCGACTTGCCGGCCCCGTTGGGGCCGAGGAAGCCAGTCACGCGGCCCGGTCGGGCGGTGAACGAGACGTCGTTGACGGCGGTCATGCCGCGATAGCTCTTGGTCAGGTGGTCAACAGTGATCATGACCGGAAGCCTCGCCGCGGCCGGCCTTCCGGCACATCGGCGTCGAGGCCGGACCCGCCTCTGCCATTGGGGGGAGCGGCGTCTCGTTCTTTCGGTGGGTCTCCGACGCCTGGGCTGTCTCTAGGCTGGGTGTGTGTTCACTACCGGCCTGCGCTCGCTCTGGGACGAGCCCCGCGCCGCGGACACGCCCGAACGGGTGTGGCTCGACCGGGTGCTGGTCGGCGTGGTGATGGTGGCGGCGTTGCTCGAAGGAACCCTCCGAGAGGACGTCACCTGGGGGCCGGTCGTGACGATCGTGACGGTCGGACTTGCGCCGGTGCTGCTATGGCGGCGTGCTCACCCGTTGGTCTGCGTCGTGGTGGGCTTCGGCACCGGGATGGCGTTAGGACTGGCGAGCTGGCTGGGCGGGACCCCAGGCGTGGGCCTAAACACGATGATCTACATCCTGGTGCTCGTCTATTCGCTGGTCCGCTGGGGCACAGGGCGTCAGATCGTGATTGGGCTGCTGGTGGTTGCGGTCGCCGCGGTGTTCAGCTTTGCGACCGACTACACCGGGCCAGCCGAGCTCTTCGGCGGGTTGGCGGTCCTGGCGGCGGCGGCAGCGGGCGGAGCGGCGTTCCGCTACCGCGCCGAGAGTCGGCGCCGGGCGCTCGACCAGGTCCGCAGCCAGGAGCGCGTCGGCCTCGCGCGCGAGCTGCACGACTCGGTCGCCCACCACGTCTCGGCGATCGCTCTGCAAGCGCAGGCTGGCATGACGATGGCCGCGAAGCGACCTGAAGCGGCGCTCGAGGCGCTTGCGATCATCGAGGGGGAAGCGTCGCGGACGCTGGCGGAGATGCGAGCGATGGTCCGGGTGCTGCGTGACGGAGCGCCGGCGGAGTACGGTCCCCAGCCCGGCGTCGCCGACCTGGTGTTCCTCGCCCGCCGCGAACCGGACCCCGTCGTCGACGTGGAGTTGGCGGGTGATCTGGCCGGACTTCGGCCCCAGGTCGACGCCGCCGTGTACCGGATGGCGCAGGAGGCGCTGACCAACGCGCTGCGGCACGCCCGAAACGCCTCGCGTGTGGAGATCAGGGTCGTCGAGGGCGCAGGAAGGCTGCGGCTCCGCGTGACCGACGACGGCCAGATCGACCCGGCGCGGCCAGCGACCCACGGTTTCGGGCTGCTGGGGATGACCGAGCGCGTGCAGCTGCTCGGCGGCACGCTACGCGCTGGGCCGACGCCCGAGGGCGGGTGGGCGGTCGACGCCGAGCTGCCGATGGATTTGCCCCTATGACGACGCGCGTGCTGGTGGCAGACGACCAGGATCTGGTGCGCACCGGCCTGTCGATGATCCTTGACGCCCAGCCCGACATCGAGGTCGTCGGCCAAGCCGCCGACGGCAAGGCCGCCGTCGAGCTGGCGCATCGGCTCCGCCCCGACGTGTGCCTGGTCGACATTCGGATGCCCGGGCTGGACGGCATCGAGGTGACCGAGCTCCTCGCAGGGCGGGGCGTAGCGGACCCCATCGCGGTGGTGGTGATCACGACGTTCGACCTGGACGAGTACGTCCACGGCGCGCTTCGGGCCGGAGCCCGAGGATTTCTCCTCAAGGATGCCGGGCCAGAGTTGCTGGTGCAGGCTGTCCATGCCGCCACCGTCGGCGATGCCCTGATCGCGCCGAACATCACCCGCAGGCTGCTAGCGACCCTTGCCGCGGGGGCCTCATCGAAACGCCGTACCCAACCTATCGAGCCGCTCACCCAACGCGAGGAGGAGGTGCTGAAACTGGTCGCTGTCGGCCGCACGAACGCGGAGATCGCCGCCGAGCTGTTCATCAGCTTGACGACCGCCAAGACCCACGTCGCGAGCCTGCTGACCAAGATCGGCGCCCGGAACAGGGTCGAGATCGCGATGTGGGCCTACGACACCGGCCGGGTGGGGCACTGAACCGAACCTGACGTACATGCACGACGACTGGTCCCGGCCGGGGGCGACCGAGGCCCACAACGAGCGCAGCGCCTTCGTCACCTTCTGTCCAGTGTAGGGACAGCGCGGCAGCGGCGGATCAGCCGAAAGCACGAGAGAGAGACCATCTCATCGGCCAGGCGAACTCCGGCCTCCGGGCCGGTGTGCCCGCCGCCGGGCTCAGCGATCGTGGACGTACCGATCCTCACCAACGACGGAGCCCATGATGAGAACGCGTCAACCCACCACCACACTGGAGGACCAGCCGATCCCGGTGAGAGCCAAGCTCGCCGCGGCGTGGACCAGCTTCATGTTCCTGTACGCCTACGTGGACATTCTCAACTTCTTCACGCCCGGCGTCATCGAAGACATCCTCGACGGCAAGGTCTTCGAGTTCGACCTCTCCCAGACCTTTTCGACCACGGCGCTGACCCTAGTGGCCATCCCGATCCTCATGGTCGTGCTGTCGATGACGCTGCCCGCCCGGGCGACCCGCATCACGAACCTCATCGTGGCCTCGCTCTACGTTCCCGTCACGGCATTCAACGCGGTGGGCGAGTCCTGGCTGTACTTCTACGGCCTTGGCATCGTACTGGAACTGATCCTACTCGCCCTCATCGTGCGGTACGCCTGGACCTGGCCCCGCACCGCACCGTCGGCGACCAGCCCGGACCGTGAAACCGTTCGCGCCCAGCAGCAAGCGTGAACCCAAGAACGGTCCCCGTCCTGTTCGGAGCCATCTGCCTCGGTGCCGCGGTGTGGGCCTCTCGTGGCGGTGGGACACCAACTACCACCACTGGGACGTCGCGTAGGGGCCTTCCAAGGCCACTACCGGCAGGTCAGGTCATCGGATGCGCACACAGGCCCACCGCAGTAGGAGGCCGTGGCCGGGAGGCGCGGGATCGTCGGGGTCCGGTAGGTACGGAGCAGGGAACCGGGTTGGTAAACATTCACGTGGCTTAGAGATCTTGCTGTAAGTGACGGTCTTTGGGCAGTGCTGTGGACCGCGCCGGTGGTGCCGGCGTGGTGGGCCGAGGCTGGTCCGGTCCGCGGGTCAGGTGGGGACGGCGGCCGGGGGTGTCCAGGGCGCGCCGCGGAAGGCGTCGATCATGGCTTTCAGTTCGCTCTGGCCGTGTTTGCGGCCGCTGACGAGGTAGCTGTAGACGGTGAGCCGGTCGCGGGTGGCGGTCTCGGAGGTGAGCCGGCCGGAGATGTTCTCCTGGGTCCGCCAGGGCCTGAGATCCCTCTCACTGATGTTGTTCGTGGGCCAGACGCGCAGGTCACCGACGAAGCGGAGCACGTCTTCCTCGCGGTCGCGCAGGCACTCGAGCAGGTTGCGGGCGGGTGGCTGTTTCCCGCTGGCTGCCCGCGGGACGCTCGCGAGGCCGACCTTGACGGCGTCGCGGAACTCGGTGACCCCGACCAACACGGCGGCGAACGGGATCCGGGCCAGGCCGGCGGCACGCGCCTGGTTCCAGGCGTGGACCAGCCCACGAAGGGCCCGCTGAGCCTGCTCGGGCCATGCCTGGTCGGGGTAGGACTCCCGCGCATCCTCAAGATCCCTAAGAAGGTGCGCGGCGCACAACTGGTGCCCACCGATGGTCACGAACAGCACCGCGTCGCCAGCCGGGTCAGCGGCGTCCAGGGCAGGCTCTCGACTACCGTCAGAAGCGGTGCGCCGGGAAGTCTGGTCGGCAAGATCTGACCCCTTCCCGGAAGGATGCCGCATGACGGTGCCCCGTGGCCGCACGCCCCGCCTGTTCGCCCGCGGTTCGTGGCCTGAGGCCAGGCGGATCGCCGACATCCTGCGCCAGGAGACCGTCGGGGGTGTGCTGCTGCTGACCGCGGCCGTGGTCGCGCTGGGCTGGGCCAACTCGCCCTGGGCAGACACCTACGAGTCGCTGCGTGGCCTCTCGGTCGGGCCAGGATCGCTGCATCTGGACCTCACCCTGGCCCAGTGGGCCTCCGACGGCCTGCTCGCGGTCTTCTTCTTCGTGGCCGGGCTGGAGCTGAAATCGGAGTTCCTCGCCGGGGATCTGCGTGACCCCCGCCGCGCGGCAGTCCCCGTCGCGGCGGCGGTCGGCGGCGTGATCGTGCCAGCCGTGCTGTTCACCGCCGTGAACCTGCAGGCGGGCCAGGGCGCCGCCCGCGGCTGGGCGATCCCGACGGCCACCGACATCGCGTTCGCACTGGCCGTGCTCGCGGTCATCGGCCGACGCCTGCCATCCGCGCTGCGGACGTTCCTGCTGACGCTCGCCGTCGTCGACGACCTGCTGGCCATCACGATCATCGCGGTGTTCTACACCCATCATCTCGACCCGCTCCCGCTGATGCTCGCCACCGTCCCGCTGGCCCTGTTCACCGCGCTGGTGCAGCGGCGGATCAGGTCGTGGTGGCTGCTGCTGCCGCTGGCGGGAGCGACCTGGGCACTGGTACACGCATCCGGGGTACACGCCACGGTCGCGGGGGTGCTGCTCGGCTTCACCGTCCCGGTGCGCGGCCGGAACAGCGGACCCGGACTGGCCGGGCAGTTCGAACACCGCTGGCGTCCGCTGTCCGCGGGAGTAACGGTCCCGGTGTTCGCCTTCCTCGCCGCGGGAGTGCCCCTCGGCGGCGGCAGCGGACTCGCCCAGACGCTGACCGTCACCGTCGCCGTCGGGATCATCCTCGCTCTCGTGATCGGCAAACCGGTCGGGATCTTCGCCGCCGCGTACACCGTCGCCCGGTTCACCCGCGCCGACCTCGACGAGAACCTGTCCTGGCTCGACGTCCTCGGGCTCGCCCTGCTCGGCGGGATCGGTTTCACCGTGTCCCTGCTCATCGGCGAGCTCGCCTACGGCGAAGGCAGCCTCCGCGACGACCAGGCGAAGGTCGCCGTCCTCACCGGCTCTTTGCTCGCCGCCAGCCTCGCCACGCTCGTGCTGCGCGCCCGAACCCGCACCCACCGGCGGATCCGCGAAGCCGAAACCACCGACGTCGACCGCGACGGCACACCCGACATCTACCAGACCACCGCGACGTGAGCCGACGCAGGAAACATCGCCGGCAGCATGACCTGACCTCCGCCGGCTGTCAAAAAGTTTGACAGCAACACCGGTTTTCCGTTCCGTTCCTACCGAGACCCCTATCCCCGGCGTCGCGGGCTGGACAGCGCCTCGGTGGCCTGGTGCACGGCCGCGAGGCCGGGTTTGACGTAGCGCTGGACGGAGCGCAGCGACCTGTGCCCGGTCTTCGCCATGATCACGTTGGCGGAGGTGTTGGCGTCGCCGAGGTGGGTGGCCGCGCTGTGTCGGAGCTGGTGGAGGCGTAGGCCGTCGCCGTACTGGCCGAGCGGGATCCGGGCCCGGTCGTAGCCGAGGCGGGCCCGGCCGGTGTCGGGGCACAGGTCGCGCGGGTCGGTCGTCGCGCGCCGGTGCGGGCCGGGCCGGTGGGCGGAGAGGAATAGCGGGCCGCGGGTCCGGCCGGCTATCAACCGGGGTAGCAGATGGGCGGTGTCGGTGCCCCAGGTGATCCACATGGTGTCGCCGCCCTTGACGACAACCCGGGCCTGCTTGTTCGGCAGGTCGAGGTCCTCGATGTTGAGCGCGAGGACCGCGGAGGCTCTGCTGGCGGACTCGTAGAGCATCCGCCACAGCGTCTTCTCCCGCAGCGGGACGTCACGGCGGCGGCAGAGCCGGTCGATGCGGGTCCGGGAGACGGCCTTGGTGTCGTCGGCGGGTTCGCGGCGCCGCTCGGCGGCCGCGGGCACCGCCGGGGCGGTCCAGTGCCGCCGGGTCGTGCACCAGCCCAGCCAGGAGCCGACCGCGGCGCGGTTGCGGTTCCACGTCGTCGGCTTCGCAGCGCCCCACAGCTCGGCCAGAGCGTCGCCGATGTCGTCGGCGACGAGGTCGGCGAGCGCTTGGTCCGGGCCGAGGAGTTCGGCGACCCGGTCGAGCACGTTCGTGTAGGCGCGCAGCGTGTGCGGATTGCCCCTGACCGCCGGCGCGTCGAGGAACGCGTCGACGGCGGCGCGCACCGTCGGCCCGCCGGCCGGGCCGGGTCCGAGTCGGCGGGCGTCGAGCTGGGTCACCGTCGCCGCCATACGGCTCCGCCTCCGTCGTCTCGGTCGACCTACCGGATAACGCGCGCGAGTCGTGTCCTCGCGGTCGCTGCGTTTCCGCTGGCCGCCAAGGCCCGGCGTGGATCAAGTTACCGGATAATGGTCCGTTATCCGGTGGGTCGGTTCCGGGAGAGCGGTAAGAAACGCGCCACCAGGTGCAAACGGCGATGATCTAGCTGGCCTGCGGCGGAGCGGCGTCGAGCTGGTGGCGGGCCCGGCCAGCGGCGCGTAGTTCGCGTAGGTCGGGGATGTGGTTGTAGAGGGGTGCCGGGGCTGACGCCGAGGAGCTTCGCGATCGAGGCGACGCTGGCGTCCGGGTTGGGGAACAGGTCGCGGGTGGCGCGGATGAACTCGGAGGTGGCGACCGTGAGTCGGCCGCCGACGCGGCCGCGTTCGCGCGCGGCGGCCAGGTCCTCGAGGGTGCCGGCGACGATGAGCCAGCATCAGGGTCGCGGCCCGTACTCAACAATAAGTTTTTGTGGAACTATGCGCAGGTAGACCTTGTAGGAGCCCCCGCCGCCGGAGAACAACAACTCGCGGGCGAAGAGGTTCTCGTATGGAAAGTTGGTGTCGATGTTCGGCGGCAGTTCGCTTGCCGGGTATGCCACGCCGGATTGGTCGAAGGTGCCATCGTCAACCCAGCCCCTGAGGACTCGTGCTGGTATGCGCCACGTCTTCTCGTCGATCTTGTCGTCGCTGAATACGTCGGTAAGTGCCCCGAGGGTCAGATCCCCGAGGGTGTCGAGTAGGTTGTCCTCAAGTGCCTGCTCTCAATAGCCCTCTGGACGTCTACGCCCGCAAGGTCGCCCAAATCTTTTAGGGACTGCGCTAGGCGGTTAGCCTGTTTTTGGAGCTCTGCTCGAACCGCCTCGGGACTGCCGTGCTCCTGGTCGACTATGGCGATCTTCAGGGAAATTCCGTGTTCGCCGACGACGACGTTCTCGAACACGAGCTGATCCTGGGCGAAGATCTCTCCCCGCTCGACACCTTCAAAGACCTGGGATCTCCACACCTTTGCGGTGTTCTCTGGAATCCCGCAAAGGGGCGGCGCGGGGTTGATGACGGTAAAGAGCAGGTAGGGCTCGTCGGCGCCGCCTGGGTCGTCGGTTCCCCAACACTTCACTGCGGCGATGAAGATGTCAGCGGCGTAGTATGTGCAGGGAATTCCTCGCCAATCTCCCATTCCTCCGAGGGGTCTGACATGGACCTCCCCGAACTCGAAAGTTCGATTGTAGTAGCCATTCTTAGACCAGTTGACATCACTTGTCGGCACACCAAGCGCAAGTCGCGCGGGGTGGCCAGCGATCAGCTCAGCCGCCTTCTTCTTCCAATTCCCCACCCAGGTATCCCCCGAGGTCCCGACGATGCTGAAGGGTGGGCCGATGAAGGCCGGCGCGCCGTTCTCGCCCAGTACGGCGCCTCGCCGCAGGAGCTGGTGGCCGTTCATATACCAGATCTGGGTTTCACCGGTCTGGCTGTTGTACCAGACGATGCTTGGTTCGACAGGCTCCACGCCCACTACCCTCCGTCAGACAGACGGCGTCACCAAGGCTTCGACGAGGTCGCCCTGCGCAACTAATGCTAACTCAATGCAATCAATCCCCGCAGGCGGCGCCACGTTGATAACGTCGCAGACCTTCTACCGTGGTTCGATTTTCGTGATCGAATGTGCGAAGCCCTGCGGCATAGCCTCACTTTGGCGAGGCCCAGCATATGGCCTGCGAGACCGAGGTATTAGGAAATCCCTGCAACAGATGGGTCTCGGGGTCCGGGAGGAACAGGAAAGGGCCCGGCCGGGCCGACCAGCACTGGACCCTGGCCCGGGTGACCACCATGTTCGCTACACCCTGCGCGGCACGTCCAATCTGCCGCATCGCCCGGGCTACAGCCCGTAGACCCGAGTCGCTGAACGCGACGAGGGGCGACGGCGTGCATGCGGTGCCGAGGCAGCCTTGGTCGTTCTCGTCCTCGCCGTGGACGGCGATCTTCACATCGAGGAAGAGCGCGTGCCTGCCGACCGGTTGTCTGCCGCCTGGCACTGGCGGGTGTTTCCAGCCGACGGCGACCAGGCCGGTGCGGTTGACACCCATGGCTACACCATCGCCACCGCGGCCCCAGCCAGTGCCGCTCTGACCAGTCAGAACAGGGTGTCGCGGACGCGTAGCGGTCGGTACCCGGTTGGCCCGAGCTGCGCGAGCTCGCCCTCGATGTCCACCTCGATCGCGCCGAAGAAGTTGATGTTTTCGCTGTGCGCGGGGGAGATGTGCGCGAGCACCTCGTCGTCTATGCGCCGGCCGGCCCCGCGCATCGAGTCGACCGCGAGCCCGTAGTACTCGGTTGTCCACGTCACCACGGCGTTGGTGGCCAGGGTCAGGCACCATGCCTGCTCGGTCTGCTGCTCGAGGTGACGGGCACGCACCGTGCCCTCATGCGCATAAAGCAGGTCCCGCTTCAGCGCGTGCAGCGACTCACCCTTGTTGAGCTGGCGGGAGATCTTGCGCCGGTACGCCGGGTCGGACAGGTACCGAGCGGCGTAGATCGTGCGCCGCAACGCCCCATACTCTTTGAGCGCTGCCGCGAGTGCGTTCTGCCGGCCGGACGCCGAGAGCTTGCTGACCAGCAGCGACGCAGTGGCGTGCCCGAACTTCAGCGACCCGGCCAGGCGCAGCAGGTCATCCCAATGCCCGGCGACCAGGTCGAGGTTGCAGCGGCGGGTCAGCAGGGGCCCCGCGAGCGGGTACGCCGCGCTCACCTCGGTCTTCGGTCCGGTCCGACAGAGGGTGATCTTCCCCAGGTCCCGGATGCGGGGTGAGAGCTGCAACCCCAGCAGGTCGAACAGGCCGAAGTTGACCAACGTGACCCCGTGGGTGTCGGTCGCGTGCTCGACGATCGGGATGTCGGTGGCATTGCCGAGGATCTCGTCCAGCACGTAGTGCGCCTCGCGCTTGGTCGCGACGATGACCTTCGTGCCGTAGGTGGTGTGCTGATCGGTCACGTGTGTGTATGTCGACAGGCCCTCGTGGGCGAAGTACCTGCTCAATGCCCTGGCGGTGACGGACTTGCCGCGGGTGGGGAACCGCTGCCCGTCGCTGGAGGACAGCATGCCCGTACCGAAGATCGGGGTCAGTGGCAGCTTCTGGTGGTAGCCGATGAGGGCCAGGTTCGCTGCGCGCAGCGTCTCCTCCCGGACGTACCACTCGGCGGTCCAGGCCAGGACGTCGTAGGAGATGCCGCAGGCGTCCGCCATGCGGGTCAGCCCGAGGTTGGTGGCATGCGCGATCAGTACCGCGATCAGGTTCCGCTTCAGCTCCGCAGTGCGGGTCTGCTTGCCGCCCGCGTGGGTGAAGGGGCTTGAGCAGCAACCGAACGGTCAGTGGCGTTAGCGGGTCTGTTCCAGCGCGTAGTCGTTGGAAACCCGGGGCGGTTCATAGATCGTCTGCCTCTGCGGCTGGCTGTTGCCGGTCGCGGGTGTCAGGCGTCGTTCCGCGCTGGGGCGCGAGTCAGCAGTTGGTCGTAGGGCTCGACCGTGGGCGTAGGTCGGGTGTCCGCGGGCAGGGTGGCGACGGCGGCCTGCAGTCCGGCCTGGCCCAGCGTCCGGTACACGGTGGCCCGGGAGACGCTGAATAGCTCGCCGAGGTCAGAGATCGTGTACTCGCCGGTGGCGTGCATCCGGCGCAGCTCGCGCTGCTGCTTGGTCGACAGTTTGGGCTGCTTGCCGCGTAGCTTCCCGCGGGCCCGGGCGACCGCCATGCCCTCGCGGGTGCGCAGGCGCAGCAGGTCGACCTCGAACTCGGCGAAGGTGGCGAGGATGTTGAAGAACATCTTGCCCATCGGGTCGGTCGGGTCGTAGACCGTGCCGCCGAGCGAGAGCCGGATGCCGCGGGCGGCCAGGGAGTCGGCGATGTCGCGGGCGTCGGGCACCGAGCGGGCGAGCCGGTCGAGTTTCGGGACCACGAGCGTGTCGCCGGTTCGGACGGCGGCGAGGGCCTGGTCGAGGCCGGGCCGGGCGCGTGTTGTACCGGTCAGGCCGCGGTCGAGGTAGATCCGGTCGGCGGGGACGCCGAGTTCGGCGAGCCGACTGCGTTGCGCGGTGAGGTCCTGGGCGTCGGTGGAGCAGCGGGCGTAGCCGATCAGGGTCGCGGTCACCGGGGGAGCGTACGGATAGCCCCCGACAAGTGAGACAACTTCCGGACGGGTCTTATGAGACGCGGCCTGGCCTGCTCGGGGCTGGGTGCCGGCGACCTTGTCGGGTGTTCGTTGGGGGTTCCCCTTACGGACACTCACGATCTCTACAACTTCGCCTGCACCTCTGGTGCCTACTCGGCGCGCTGTCCGACACGCGGGACGCTCAGGTAACGGCGTGGCGCCCGGTCGCCCATCCGCGTGCGGATGCGCTCGGCGATGGCGTCCAGTAGCGGCTCACGGACGTCGTGGTCGAGCTTTCGGTAGATCGAGGTCGTGCGGAGAAGATCGGCGAAGCCGGCCCCGTCGAACCACTGAACGGTCGGGTACCAGCGCACGGTCGTGGGGCCGAACAGGCTGCTGTCCGGAGCCTCGGCGAAGTGGGTCGCCTGTCGGCGGCTCAGACTACGTTTGCCGGGCGGATCTCCGGAATCCGCCGGGAGCCGACCCGTGTTCCCGTTTGAATGCGTGGGCGAAGGCGAACTCTGAGGTGTAGCCCACCTTCCTGGCCACTGTGGCCAACGGTGCGTCACCGTCGCGCAGTAGCCGGGCTGCGAGTGTCATCCGCCACCAGGTCAGGTACGCCTGCGGCGGCTGACCGACCAACGCGGCGAACCGTCGGGCGAAGGCCGCGCGGGACAGCCCGGCCTGGGAAGCCAGTTCCCCGACGGTCCATGGCCGGCCAGGGTCGCTGTGGATGGCCCGAAGCCCCGCGGCGACGGCGGGATCGCGCAGCGCTGCTGCCCAGCCGGTAGCGACACCGTGGGCGGGTTGTTCGTCGAACCAGGCGCGCAGGATGTGCAGCAGCAGCACGTCCAGCAGGGCGGGCAGCATGGCGTCGCCACCCGGCCGTGGCTGCTCCAGTTCACCGCCGAGCAGGTCAACGGCGGCGCGTAGTCCCGGGTGGTGTCCGACCCGGGCCGGGAGATGGATGACCTCCGGCAGGTCGCCGAGCAGCGGATGTGCCCGGGACCGGTCCAGCAGGTACGCGCCGCAGAGCATGACCGTCGCAGCGGCCGAACCGTCCGGGTGCTGGTCAGCTGGTACCCCGTCGTCTTCTTGGCCGGGCGGAATCTCGGCCAGTGACGCGGCGGCGTCCACCAGCGGGGTCGACAGGCTGTCGGCGAGGCCGTGGGCGGCCCCGTGGGGCAGAAATGCCACATCCCCCACGCCGAGGGCGATCGGTGCGCCGTCTGGTGGGAACAGCCAGCACGATCCCTGCAAGACGATGTGGAAGCCAGCCCCCGCGACCGGCGGGTTCCGCATGCCGAACGGCGCCGGCCGCCGTACCCGGCCGGAGTGCGGTTCGCCGGTGCGCATGGCGGTGACCGCATCGGAGAGCACGTCCATTCAGCCAGCGTATATCCCCGATCCGATGCGAAGACGGTCGCGCATGGGACAGAGACGCTCACGTATTGGGCGTCTCGCCATGTCGCCATACGGTGAGTCACGGGCGAGCTGGTCAGCCGGCTCGCACGACATCACTCATCAACACTCATTGCTCGAACCAGGAGATCCACGTGAAGATCGCCGTCTACGGCGCAAACGGCTACCAGGGAAAGCTCGTCCTCGCGGAACTGGCCCACCGCGACATCGACATGCGGCTCGTCGGCCGCAACGCCGCACGCCTGCGCGAGGCCGCGACGACTGTGGGAACGGCTGCGGGAACAGGCGACGCCGAGCAGCGGGTAGCCGACACCGACGACCACGACCGCCTCGCGGCAGCCTTCCGCGGATGCGACGCGGTCATCAACTGCGCCGGACCGTTCACCAGCTCCGGCCCCGCCGTGGTCCGAGCGGCCATCGCCGCCGGCTGCCACTACGTCGACACCGCCGGCGAGCAGCTCTACACCAAAGCGGTCTTCGACACCTTCACCGGCGACGCGGAACGCGCCGGGGTCACCGTCGTCCCCGCCACCAACGACGGCTGCGTCCCCGGGGACCTCATCGCGCACCTGCTCGCCGAACGCGTCCAACCGATCGAGGAGATCACCGTCAGCCACTTCATCGTCGGCGGGGGCGGGTTCTCCCGCGGCTCGCTCCGCTCGGCCGTCGAGACGATCGACGCGATCAAGGCCGGCGGCCTCAGCTACGACGACGGCGACTGGCGTACCGGCACCCCCGCCCGGCACGCCACGGTCACCCTGCCCGACGCCCCGCAACCGACCGACGTGGTGAAATGCCCCTTGTCAGAGGTGGTCACCATCCCCCGCCACATAGAGGTCCGGCACGTCGAGAGCCTCGTCGACGCCACGGTCGGCGCCCAACTGGGCACCCCGCTCACTCCACAGATCATCGACAGGCTGCCCGAAGGACCCACCGAAGAGGACCGCCGCACCCAACGGTTCACCTACCTCATCGACGCCGTCAGCCGCGACGGCCAATCAGCCCGCGGGATCGTACGGGGCCACGACACCTACGGCATCACCGCCGTGATCGCCGTCGAAGCCGCCCGCCGCCTGGTCACCGACGGCGCCAAACCAGGCGTGCTCGCCCCGGCACAGGCATACGACCCGACCAGCTTCCTCACCTTCCTCGCCCCACACGGAATCAGCTGGACCATCACCGTCTCCAACACCCCAACCCCACAACAATGACACCCAGGTGCGCACGGCCGTCCACGGTCGTGCGCACCACACCGACCACCCCCTTGATCAGCCAACCCGCACCAGCACGTCACTGCGGCCAGCGGATTTCACCCAACGTCCGACCTCCTGCGAAACGGCGTGCGGTCGGTTCACACGGAGAAACGCGGTCACAAGTGACGGACAGAACCACCCGTTCCCTGGGTCGCTCGACGAGCTGGCCGCCGATGAACGTGGCGCCGGCGCGGACGAGCGCGACGAGGTGAGGTGCGTTGCCCGCACGCCAGCGGGCCTGCGTGGACTTGCTCAGCTTGAACGCCATCGCCAGCCCGGCCGCCCGCGATCGGGCTTGCCCTCGATGGCGGTTCACGCGTCGCCCTCATCGTCATCGGGTGCGTCGGGGTCGCGCAGCTCGCGGATCGTGCCGGGTGCGAGGTCCGGCAGGACGAAGTTGTAGGTGCCGTGGACTCCGAGGTGTCGGTTGACGAACGGCGACAGCCTGGCCGTGTCCTCCTCGCGCACCGGGTAGCCCTGGGCTTTGAGCAGGCGGACAGCGGCGTCCAGGTACACCGTGGTCCACAGGACCACGCAGTTCAGGACGAGTCCGAGGACGCCGAGCTGGTTCTCCAGACCGCGTTCGTAGCGGTGGTACAGCTCGCCCTTGCGGCCGTGGCAGATCTTGCGGGCCAGGGCGTGGCGGCCTTCCTGCAGGTTGCGGATGTGCTTGATGTCGCGCCGGTAGGTCTCGTCGGTGTCGATGTAGGCCAGGATGTGCAGGGACTTGAAGATCCGGCCGTAGGCGGCGATTGCCTCGCCCAGCGCGGTCGGGTGCCCGTCGCGCTGCAGCATGGTGACCACGTCGTAGGCGCGGACGGTGCCGGTGTAGATGGAGGCGACCACCCGCAGGATGTCCTCCCAGTTCCGGCGGATCTTCCCGAGGTCGATCTTGCCGCGGGCGAAGGTGTTCAGCGGGCCGTAGTCTGCGTCGGCGCTGATCCGCCAGCCCTTCTGGTCGGGCAGGTCCGCGAGCGCGGGCCGGTAGGAGATGCCCAGCAGCTCCAGCAGCCCGAAGATGACATCGGAGTAGGAGCCGGTGTCGGTCACGACGATCTCGGGAAGTTCCCCGCCATCCAGGCCGAAGATCACATCGATCATGTGCAGGGAGTCGCGGACTGTCCCGGACACAATCTTCGCGCCGCGTCCGATGCCCTGGTCGTTCATGGCGTTGAGCCAGGTCATGCCGCGTTTGGATCCGAAGAACTTGCGGTTCGGGCGAGCGAAGGCGGCTGGGACCGGGACCACGAACCGCATCCCGTCGACCGCCGCCACCATGCCGCCGCCCCACGCCCGCGCGAGGGGCAGGCCGGCCTGGCGGGTGACGAGTGGTGCGTTCGCCGGGGCGAGGGTCTCGGGCCGGAAGTAGTTCTGGAACACGTGCGACAGACGCGAGCGCTCCAGCGCGGGGAAGCCCTTCCTGGCGATCGGCCGGTACCCGACGTTCATGGAATGCGCGGTCAGGCAGGCGGCGATCGACGTCGGCAGGTCCTCCAGCCGAGACCGGCCGCCGGACACGGCGGTGAACGCCTCGGCGAGCGAGGGTTCCCACGCCATCGCCGGGCCGGATCCCCGCGGTGCCGGGCCCTTACGCCAGCGTTCCAGGTCCGACACCCGCGACCCCGGCGGCACCTCCAGCAACTGGTCCAGCACGTACCGCTGGCCGACCGTCAACAGCCCCTCCAGCACACCCCACAACCGGCGGGTCGTGTCGTCGCGGACCTGCGCGACCAGCCGTGCCAGCGTCGTCAGACCCGGCAACAGCACATCCCGTTTCCGCAACCACTCCACCGCATCAGTGAAGGTCGCTTTCGGGCCGTCGCCCGACGTCCACGACCGGGCCGCGACCCAGGCCCGCAGCTCCTCCTCGGCGGCCGTGAACTCCTTCAGCCCGCACTCGCGCCGGATCTCCCACTGATGGTCGAACCGGGTCTTGGTCCGCTCGGTGTACCTCTTGACACAGGATGGATCAGCGACGCCGAGCTGCTCGGCCATGAAGTCCAGCACCGGGACCGGGACGTCGAGGGGGTCCTCCAGGAACGTCCCCACCCAGCGGACCGTGACGAGCTGGAGACTGAATCCGAGCCTCATGTGCCCGCCCCGGTGACGCTCGACCAGCGCCCGATCCTCGTCATCGAGGAAGAACACGCGCTCCAGGTCAACCCGCGAAGGCGCTCCCGCGTACCGGCCGTACGCCGCCGCCTCGTCATCCGTCAGGAACTCCACCGGCATACGCCGCAATCTAGGACGCCCCACCAGCAGACAGCGCAGAGCAACCGAACCGTCGCAGGATCAGGCCCTTCAGGGACCGACCCGCATCGGAACGCTGGATGGCGGTAACTCCGGCCGCTGCCGCCCGCTAACGCCACTGACCGTTCGGTTGCTGCTCAAGCCCCGTGAAGCAGTCCAGGAACCCGGTGCGCTTGTCCATCTCGATCAGCAGCGACACGATCGGCGCGAACGGCAGCATCTCGGTCAGCTCGGCCTTGAGCGCCACCGCCTCGGCCGGAATGTCCTCCGCGGACAGCGGGGAGATCACCAGGTCGCCGTCGGCGTCCAGGCGGACCGGGCCGTCGCCTCCGGCGAGCGTCTGCTCCAGTTCGCCCAGCGCCGTGTGCAGCTCGTCCTCGACCTCCGCGAGCCCCCTGGCGGCGTCGGCGGGCTTGCCGACCAGCCGGCAGAACTCGACCCGGTGATCGGCCCACTTCTCGGGGGTGAGCAGGTAGGCGGCAGGGTCGGAGTAGCGGCGCGAGCCGGGCACGAACACGTCCCCGGTGCGCAGCCCGTCGCGTAACGCCAGCAACGTGCACAGTTCCCAGTAGTGGCGGTATGCGGTGACGTTGTCCGTCTTTGCCGCGGTGTCCAGGTAGCCGCGCCAGCGGGCCGGGACGAAGCTGGTCGGGGCGTCCTGCGGGACCTTGCGGGCGCCGGTGGTGTTCAGCTCCCGCAGGATGTCCACCGCTGTGAGCAGGTCGGTCGCGGCGGTGCCGCCGGCGAAAGTCACCGCGTCCAACACCTGCGGGGTGAACTGCCGCAGGTACCCGTAAGAGCCGTCCAGCGCCGCGAGATGCCCATGGTCGCGCGGCAGCGGTGGCAGCGCGGCGGCCTGCGCGGCTCGCAGCCGCTCCCACCCGACCTTCTCCCCGCGGATCAGGCCGCCGACGTCCTCGTCCGGGATCGCAGGGTCGGCGACGATCGCCAGGACCGCGTCCAGGAGCGCCTGGCGTTCCTCGCCGGCCTTGCCGCGCTCGGCCAACTCATCACGCATCCGGTGCGCAGCCTTGCTTTCCCGCGCCGAGACGGCCTGGTCGAACAACTGCACGACCTCGTCCAGCACGTCGGTCGCCGACTGCGCCACCAAGGTCAGCAGAATTGGGTACCGACGCTGCGGCTCGCGGCGCTGTAACGCCTGGGCCGTCAGCCGGCGGCCCACCGCGGCCAGGAACCTGCGCCGCTCGGCCGGCAGCACCGACAAGTCGAGGGTGTGCGCATCCATCCCGCGCAGGAACATCAGCTTCGCGATCTCGGCCTTCACCGCCGCAGGCGAGGCCTCCACAGGCCCCGTGCCCAACCACCGAAGCCAGGTCATCCCGATCGCCGGGTCAGTCACCAGCAGCCTGTCCAGCCCAGCACAGCGCTCGTCGGTGAACTCGTGCGCCAGCCGGTCGAACGTCTCCTGCCCCGCGACCTCCCGGGCGTGCGCGACCCGTTTCACCACCGTCACCGGCCCCGGCCGGATCACCTTCGCCGAGATCAGGTACTCACAGGCCAGCCGGAACAGCAACGTCGGCGAATCGTGCTCCATAGCCCGCGCCAACAGAAACTCGTCCAGCTCCTTCAGCTCCAGCGCCGTCGGCACCCGCCACCCCAGATACCGCGCCGCCAGCCGCAGATGATCCGTGCGCGTCTTGGCCCGCCGCCCGTACGAACCGATCACGTCCGGGTCGACGCCCAACCGCTCAGCCAGCCGCACCACCGCCGCCCGCGGCGCCGACGCCACCTCGTCCGGCACAAACCCCAGCCACGGCAACGTGCACAAGGCAACCGCAAGCCCCAGCCGGTCCGCTGGACCCCGACCCCGACCCCGACCCCGACCGGGATCGAGGAACGCCAGATCCGCGGGGGTCAACGTGAAGAACCGGAACAGCTCCTCCCGGCCGATCTCCGGGAACCGGCGCAGCCCCTCCAGCTCCTCGTCCGCGAGCACCGGAGCGACCACCCAGCATCCTCCCGCCAGAACCCGAAGATCCCTCGGCCAGGTGCATCCCGGCAGCGTCGGGGTGCGCCCGGGCGGTGGTGGAGTCCACCCTGACCAGGGACAGGTCCACCTCACCCCGCTTCGCGGCCTCGGCGACCATGCCCTCCAGCAGGGCTTCGAAGGCACCGGCGTCCCGCCACTGCCGGAACCGGTTGTGGACCGTCGGCCAGGCACCGAACTCCGCCGGCATCTCCCGCCACTGCCCACCCGTCCGGAACCGCCAGAGCACGCCCTCGAACTGCGCCCGCAGCCGCTGCGGATACGGCCCGAACCTGCCAATCGGCAGGTAGGGCTCGATGAACGCCCACTCCTCGTCCGTCAACTGCACCCGTGTCATACACGACGACCTACCGGACCAGCCCCCGCCACCAGGACGAATCCCGCAGACAGATCACAACCAGATACGCGCCCTAGTACGCCAGCGGTGCATACCTCCAGGCGTCGCTGTACTCGACGCAGTACGTGGCGTCCGCCGGCGCATTTCTACCGTCCGCGCCTGGACGCGCCCGCCGCAGTAGGGCCCCGGCTTCGGCGCCGTGTTCTGGGCACGGATCACCACGGCGGGATTGCATGGCACGCCGCTGTACTTCGGCCCGCTTCTCGACGCCACGCCCGGCCGTGGCGACGACCGGAACCCGCTGATCGACGTCCGGCTCGCCGCGCAGGGAGTCGCTGCCCGGCGAGCCGTTGTGGACCTCGCGGGGTTCGACGCCGGCACCTACCAGCGGTGGGCAGGCGTGCAACCTGGCGATCTTGAGCAGGTCCGGCGGCTGCTGGCGAGGCGGTAATCGACAGCCCGTGCCGCGCCGGATGCGCGGCTGCCCACGGCGGTGTCCCACGCAGCGTCGCGCGTCGGGTCCCGACTTCCGGCCCATCCCACCCATCCGCGATACGTTTCGTTGTTACGTTATAAGTGACGTAACAACGAAACGTATCGGAGGTTGGTGACGCCGTGTAGCTACCACTCCCCTGATTTCTGACGCCCGAGAAGCCTCCCTTCTCGGGCGTCAGAAATCAGGGGAGGGTCGCAGGGTCCGGAGGCATGCCCTGGTCAACCGAGGACACCGGGCTGGCTGGTGTCACGAGGCCACGAAACGCAATGAAACGGAACGACGGAACCGAGTCGGCGTGAGCAGCCATCGACCCGTGATGCTCCGATAGCAGTCAGGCCCCTCACCGCGGGGCTCGGTCGGCAGGCGGACGACGACCCGGCGCACCGCCACGGGGTCGCCGTAGCATCCGCCGAAAATCGGGCGGATATGGCTCGATAGGTTCCCGAGCGGGGAAAGCCCACCGGGCGGGCCCCGGCTCTGGCTACGGTCCGGCCGTGCCGGTGGAGTTTCTGACTGATGAGCGGGCCGAGGCATACGGGACGTTCACCGAGGTGCCCACGCGCCCGGAGCTGGAGCGGTTCTTCTTCCTCGACGATGACGACCGTGATCGGATCGCGCTGCGGCGTACGGACACGCACCGGCTGGGGATGGCGGTGCAGATCTGCACAGTCCGCTACGTCGGCCGGTTCCTGGGCGAGGACCCGCTCGCCGTGCCGTGGGAGGCCGTGGAGTACCTGGCCGGGCAGCTCGGCATCGCCGACGCCTCGTGCGTGAAGCGGTACCCGGAGCGCCGGTCGACGGTGTACGAGCACGCGGCGGAGATCCAGAAGCGGTTGAACTACCGGGACTTCACCGACCGGAAGTGGGGCCGGGAGTTCCGCAGCTTCCTGTACGGGCGGGCATGGACGCACGCGGAGGGGCCGGTGGCGCTGTTGAACCAGGCGGTGACGTGGCTGCGCCGGCACCGCGTGCTGCTGCCCGGCGTCTCGGTGCTGGCCCTGCGCTACACACCGTGCGCCCGTTCCTGTCGCTGCTGGGCGCCGCCCCGGCTGGTCGGCGCATCCTGAAGGCGGTGCGGTGTCTTCCCGCGTTCTCGCGCCGCCGGGCGAAGGACCGGCCGCTGCTGCCCCGCGAGGTCGACGCCGAGCTGGTGCCGGCGATGTGGCGGCGGGCGGTGTTCTCCAACGCCAAGCTGCCGCAGGGCGCGGTCGACCGCGACGCGCACGTGGTATGCGTGCTGGAGCAGCTGCACCGCGCGTTGAACCGGCGGGACGTGTTCGCCTCCCCGTCCAATGAGGATCGTCGCTCCGTACCTACATCAAACCGCCTCTCAGAACACGATCGAGCGCTGCCCGGCCTGCGGGTCCCCACGTCGGCTTGCCGCCAGGAAGGCCCCGGTCTCCGTTCTGGCCCATCAGCATGAGGAACAGGCTTTTCAGAGCAGCCAGCCCGCGGGCGCGCCGGATCGTCGTCTCGTCCGCATGCGCGTACACGTCGAAGAAGCGTGAGGCGGCGCCCGCAGGAAGGACTACCCATGCGGCCGCGAGGTCCCACGCCGGATCGCCGGCGAACATGTCACCGAAGTCGATCACGCCTGAGAGTGTCCCGTCCGAGACGACGACATTTGCGGGATGAAGGTCACCGTGCACCCAAACCGGCGGACCCTCCCACTCGGGCGCCGCAACGGCATCGTCCCAGACGACCCGGACATCGTCGGCAATGCCGCCGGGGACAACGGCTTGAAAGAAGTGGTCGAAGCCGTCCGTGCATTTCTTGGGGTGAGCGCCGCGGTCCGAACTGATCGGCGCCTCAGCTGGCGCCTCCACGTGGAGCGCTCTGAGGAAGCCCGCCAGAGTGTCGGCCGCGTGGTCGCCGCGGCTGATCGAGGTGTAGTCCAGTGGCTCGCCGGGAACCCACGTCATGATGGTCCAGGGCTTCGGGAAGCGCACGGACGGTTCACCGATCCGTACAGGGACCGGGACCGGGAGCGGCAGGCGCGGGGCCAGGACGGGCAGCCACCGGCACTCCTTGCGCTGGAGGTCCGGGGCACGTTCTGTACGCGGCATGCGCACGGCCAACTCGTCCCCAAGGCGCCACTGCTGGTTGTCCCACCCGCCCGCCACCTCGCGGATGGCCAGCCCTGCAAGATCCGGATGCTGCTCCTGTAGCAGGTCATGGACCAGGTCCGCGGTGATCTTGATCTCGGAGTTGGTCATACGAAGCCACAGTACTGGGCAGGCGCCGACTCTGGCTCCGCTCATGATCCGCGACTGGCTAGCTGCCCGAGCCGGTAGCCGACGGCGGTACCTCGACGACAAAGAACAGGAAGTTGGGATTGGTCGAAAGGTCCTGGAAGCCGTCCGGGAACAGCTCACGGGCGGCCGGGTCGGGCTGCGGCTCGCTGATGACGGAAAGACGGAAGCCGGCGGTGGTGAAGGCATCGGTCATCGCGTGCAACAGCCTGCTGCCTGGACCCCGACCGCTCCATCACCTCGATCGTCAAGCTGCTGGGCGTCTCCCCGGGCACTCTCTACAACCACATCCCGGGCCTGAAGGAACTGCGCACCGGTACCGTTCCCCGGCAGCTCGAAGCCTCAACGGCGTAGGTGAACCCCGGCAAGATCAATCTCACCGGGATTTCCTGCACCCCAACTACTTACGCCCGGAGGTGCGCCGGCTTCCCGAGCTCTCGCGGCAGCGGGTGTCGCAGAAGCCGCTGCGCCCTGACGACATCGACGCCGACCTGGTGCCCGGTGTGTGGCGGTGGGCGGTGTTCCCCCACCGGCGGCTGCCGGTGGGGGCGGTCGACCGGGACGCCTATGTGCTGTGCGTTCTGGAGCGGCTGCACGGGGCGCGCTGCGTCGCCGCGATGTCTTCGCTGTCCCGTCGAAGCGGTGGGCCGACCCGCGCGCCCAGCTGCTGGACGGCGCCGACTGGCAGGCGGTGCGCGAGTTCTGGCACCCCACCCCCACCCGGCGCCGACGTCTCCCCCGCATCGTCACGCGTCAAGAGAGGAGGCACCAGCAGCGTGGATGACGCTGTCAGGCTAGCAGTTGGCAGATCGGTCAGCCGCATCCATTCAATGTCGGGATCGCAGATTGGAATTGGGTTTATCCGATAGAGCGCAACCCTGTGATCAGAATTATAGTGGCGCAGTAACTGCTCCGTGAGGACGCCGAGGTTCTTTCGATAGTCGTACCGCCATCGAAAATCCAGCGCGCCGATGACCCCGACCTGCCACAGGATAAGATGCGAGGTCGGGTCGTGACGACGCCGATTGACGAGAAAATCAGTCGTCTCGAAACTCTGGCATCCTGATGTTGAAGGGTCGACCCCGAAATCGGCAAACAGCCAGTCCTCCGCGGAAACCGCAGGAAGCATCCGTGCCGAGTATCCCTCCGCGCGGGCTTGTCTTATCGATTCATGTGTCGGAAAGGCAAAAACGCCAGGATGGCCGTAGTAGGCCGCGCAGGCAAAGTTCCCAAGCCGAACTTCGGAAAGAATCCGCGCCACCATTTCGGCGTAGGTTTTCTTCCGATCTTTTCCCTGCTCATACAGAGCATGCAGGTCTTCGGTCGAAGGATTGAGATCGCGGATAGTCTTCGCTGTCAGCGGGTCGGCGATGACATGGAAAACTTTGTCCGCCTGCTCCAGGCACGCCCGGGCTTCAAGCGTGATATCGCCAACACGGCATCCAGTCCCCACCCACGATCAACCAGCCACGACTCTTCTTCTGCTCCACGGCAGGCAGGGCTACTCCTTCCCTGGAAAAATTGACCGTTCACAGCCACGCCACGCCACCAGTACGACGACCGTCCCCGCACATCGAGTCGACAATCTATCTACTCATACGGCGACCACGACCCCGACGACATGGACAATGCCAGGATTTGCCATCCTAGCCCCGTCGCCGAACCCAGCGTCATTGGCGAGCGCCTGCTGAATAAGTACGGGGTCCCCCGAGAGAATCAACGCCTGCTCGGCAACGGAGAGACCTGCTTCATCGACAGCAGGGTCGGCTCGTACACGGCCGAGCACCTGCGGCGCGGTCCTGAGCCCGTGCCCGCGTGCGCCCGTCCTCGATCGAGGACGGGCGCACGCAGCGGTTCAGGTCCGCTTGCCGAGAATGAGCCCCGAGGGAGTCTCCGCCAGGACTCTGCCGGGACCGGTGGTGTCGGACCCGGCCGCGACCAGACCGGCGGCCGCCGGGACGAACGGGAGTGTCAGTACCAGCATCGTGTGTCCGCGCATACCGTGTATTCGTGGCCGGGCCGGGTCCGGATTGGTTTTGTTCGTGAGAACGGATCCGGATCTGGTGCTGATCTTGAAACTTGGTGATCGTTCTGGCCTCGACCGTGGGTTCGGGCTGTGGTGCCGTGCTGCGATCATGTGCCCGGTCTCGTGCCGACCGAGAGGCGTGCCCGCAGTGCGGCACCATGTCCGGGCCGCGTGCACGGGAAGTACCGGCGCCGGCTGGTGGACACGGCGTTCGCGGGAGCCTCGGTGCTGGTCGAGCTGCTGCAGGGTCGAGTACAGGGGCCGCGGATCCTCGTTCCGATCCTCCTCGACCCCCGTGTACCCGAAAGACGCGCTCCGGCCGCGGTCTGGAGGGATCGGCGTGATCAGTCCGGGCGGCGGGCCCTGTCGGTCGCTCTGAGACCGTCGAGGGTGAGCGACAGCAGCCGGTCTGCGGTGACACCGTCGGGGACGGCTGCCGAGGCCTGCTCGCATGCCCAGGCGAGGCCGCTGACCAGGGTGAGCAGCTCGAGGGCGGTCAGGTCGGAGCGGATTTCCCCGGCGCGCTGCGCCCCGGCGAGCAGGGTCGAGCCTGCCGTGCGCATGGCCGCGCAGGCGGCGTGCAGCTCGGTCGAGGTGTCACGCAGGGTCTGCATCAGCGTGGCGGTGAGCCCCCGGTAGGCGCTGGTGAACTCGACGAATTCACCGAGCCAGACGGTCAGCGCGGTGCCGGGGGCCGTGGTGGCCGCGAGTTCGTCGGCTCGCGCGGTGAGGCGGTCGAACCGGTCGTGCAGGACGGCTTCGAGCAGGGCTTCCCGGGACGGGAAATGGCGGTAGAACGTGCCGGTCCCGACGCCGGCCCGCCGGGCGATGTCTTCCAGGGACGCCCCGGTGCCGTGTTCGGCGAAGGCGAGGCGTGCCTGTGCCAGCAGCCGCTCGTAGTTGGCCCGGGCGTCGGCACGCAGGGGCCGCGCCCTGGTCGCACCGCTCACCGCTGATCCCTCCCCCGCCTGAGGACCGGAGGCTACCTCCACCCCGCACACACATGCGGAGGCAGTCTCCTGTTACGGTGGCGTCCGCTTACAGGAGGCAGCCTCCGGTTTGGTCGGGGGTGGTGGAGGGGAGCAGTGGTGGCGGTAGCGGAGACCCGGCGGCAGCTGGGCAGGTTCGGGGTGTGGGTAGCCCCGTTCTCCTTGCTCGAGACGTCGGTGGCGGTGCAGCGCGCACAGTTCGCCCGGATCGAACATCTCGGGTACGGCTCCCTGTGGAGTGGGGAGACGCCGCCGGGTGCGCCGACCGGGGGCCGGGAGGCGTTCACCCAGCACGGGTTGATGCTCGCCGCGACCGAGCGGATCGTCGTCGGTACGGGCATCGCGAACATCAGCACCCGCACGGCGGGTGCGATGCACACCGGTGCCGCGACGCTGGCCGAGGCGTATCCCGGCCGGTTCGTGCTCGGTCTGGGCGGCCAGTCCGGTGACCGGCCCCTCACCCGTCTACGGGAGTATCTCGACGCGATGGACCAGGCCGCGCGGGCGTTGGCGCAGCTGCCGGCTCCGGCCTATCCGCGTGTTCTCGCCGCGCTCGGGCCACGCGCCCACAGGCTGGCTTCCGATCGCGCCAACGGCGTGCACCCGTTCCTGCAACCGGTGGCGCACACGGCGGCGGCCAGGGCGGCCGTGGGCCCGGACCGTCTGGTGATTCCCCACCAGGCCGTCGTGCTCGACACGGACGCGGACACGGCCCGGGCACGGCTGCGGGCGGTTTTCGCTCTGGGTGTGGGCGCCTCGGACTCGCCTTACACCGTGCACTACCGGCGGCTCGGCTACAGCGAGGCGGACCTGGCCGGGCAGCGCAGTGACCGGCTGGTCGACGACGTCCTGGCCTGGGGTGACGAGGCTGCTGTCGCGGCCCGGCTGATCGCGCATCTCGACGCCGGTGCCGATCATGTGCTCGTGCACCCGTTCGCGGCGGACCTTCCCGCGGCGGTCGACCAGCTCGAACGGCTCGCTCCCCTGTTGCGCGACGCAGCCTGACCGACCGCGGACCCGACGGTGCACGACGCGGATCGCCTTCGCGACGTGCGGGTGATCTACACCTTCGACGGCCTTCGACGGCAGGTGACACCGGGCCGGGAACGACTGGCTGGTCAGGGGAGATCGGCGGCGAGGACCACCAGGTCGTGGCGCTGCCAGGCGATCCTGGCCCGGAAGCCGGCAGCGTGCAGCCACCCGATCTGTTCACGCGCGCCGCTGGGCTTGTCGTGGGCGGCGTTGGTGGGAGTGCGGGCGTCCCGGGGATCGTCGGGGACGACCACATCACCGAGGACGAATCGGCCGCCTGGGCGCAGGACGGCCGCGACCCGCGTGAACAGGTCCGCCTTTGCGGGGCCGTCGAGGTGGTGCACGGCCAGCGCGGACACCACCAGGTCGAACGGGCCGGCTGGCAGCGGGTCCTGCAGCCGGCTGACGTGCAGGTGGGCGGTGGGTAGGGGTAAGGCGCAGATTTCGGCAGGATTGAACGCTAAGGATTGATCTTGTGGGCGGTGCGGTCGAGTACCCGGTAGACGGTGGCCCGGGAGACGGTAAACAGTTCGGCGAGCTCAGCGATGGTGTGCTTTCCCGCGTCGTTGAGCTCGACGAGGTGGGCCTGTTGGCGGGCGCTGAGCTTCGGCTGCCTGCCCCGCAGCTTGCCTTTGGCCTTTGCGATGGCCATGCCCTCGCGGGTGCGCATCCGCAGCAGGTCGACCTCGAACTCGGCGAAGGTGGCGAGGATGTTGAAGAACATGGGGGTTGAGGAGGAACCGTTCAGCCGTTGGCGCTAGCGATGATCTAGGCCACGGTGTGGTCGGGTCCGCCGATACCCGTTCCCGCTGCGCGTCTGACTGGTTACGTTCCGGGGTGTGCCGCTGGAGTTCCTGACTGATGCGCAGGTGGCCCGGTATGGCCGGTTTCAGGGGGTGCCGTCGCGGGCTGAGCTGGAGCGGTTCTTCTTCCTGGATGACGTCGATCGGGGTCTGATCGCGGACCGGCGGGGTGATCACAACCGGTTGGGGTTCGTGGTGCAGGCGACGACGGTGCGGTTCCTGGGCTATTCCTGGAGGATCCGCTGGATGTGCCGTGGCCGGTGGTCGAGTACCTCGGGCAGCAGTTGGGGATCGGGGACGTGTCGTGTGTGAAGCGGTACACCGAGCGGTCGAAGACGGCCTACGAGCATGCCTGGGAGATCCGCGACGCCTACGGGTTCCGCCCGTTCGAGGACGAGCAGGCCGCGGCTGAGTTCCGCCGGTTCCTCGACGGCCGGGCGTGGACGCACGCGGAGGGACCGGCGCGCTGTTCGACGAGGGTGTCGGCTGGCTGCGCCGAGGGCGGGTGCTGCTGCCGGGGATCACGGTGCTGACCCGGCTGGTCAACACCGTCCGCGAGGCGGCGGGCAGGATGCACGCCACGCTTGCTGAGGCGGTCGCCGCGGCTGATCCGATGCTGCCGGCCGTGCTGGTTGGTGCGTTGACGGTGCCGCCGGGCGGGCGGGTGTCGCGGTTGGAGGAGTGGCGGCGCGCGCCGACCCGGGTGTCGGGGTCGGCGCTGGTGAAGGCGTTGGACCGGGCGGCTGATCTGGCCGGGCTCGGGGTACGGCGGGTGGACTGCTCGGGTGGTGCCGGCGAACCGGCTGGCCTCGCTGGCCCGGTACGGGCTGGCGAGCAAGGCGCCGAGCCTGGCAGAGCTGGCCGAGCCGCGGCGGACCGCGACGCTGCTGGCGGTGTCGCGGCATCTGGACGCGGTCGCGGTCGACGACGCGCTGGATCTGTTCGCGTTGCTGATGGCCACGAAGCTGATCAACCCGTCGCGGCAGGCGTCGAACGCCGAACGGCTGGGCTGGCTGCCCCGCCTGGAGCGGGCATCGCGGGTGCTGGCGCTGGCCGGCCGCGCCCTGGTGGACGTTCTCGACGCGGCAGCGACCCGCGGCCGGAATGTGGACGTCGCGGCGGCCTGGGCGGCGGTGGAGGCGGTCGCACCGCGGGAGCGGGTCGCCGGCGCGATCGCCGTCGTCGAGGAGCTCGTGCCGGACGGCGACAGCCGCATGCGGCTCGCGGTCGAACGCCTCGAAGCTCTGGAGATTCCCGCGAGCCTGGAGGCGCTGCGTGCGCGGACGGCGGCGATGCTGCCCCGCGTCGACCTGCCCGAGCTGCTGCTGGAAGTCCACGCCTGGACCGGGTTCCTCGACGCCTACGTCCACGTCTCCGGAGCGGCCGCGCGGATACGGGACCTCCCGCTCTCGGCCGCGGCGCTTCTGGTCGCCGAGGGCTGCAACGTGGGCCTGACCCCGGTGATGAATCCGAACGACGAGGCGCTCACCCGCGGGCGGCTCTCGCATGTGGACCAGAACTACCTGCGGGCCGAGACCCACACGGCGGCGAACGCCGCCCTCATCGACGCGCAGAGCCGGATCCCGATCGCCGCAGTGTGGGGCGGCGGTCTGCTCGCCTCCGTCGACGGGCTGCGGTTCGTCGTCCCGGTCCGCACCCTCAACGCGGGGCCGTCACCGAAGTACTTCGGCTACAAGCGGGGCCTGACCTGGCGGATGCTCGGCCGCGACGGCCACCCCACCCCGCTGGGGCAGGCCTTCGCCGAGTACGGCCGGATCGCCAAGACCCTGCACCTGCTCGCGATGGTCGACCCGCTCGACGACACCCACCGCCGGGCGGTGAACACCCAGACCACCGTGCAGGAATCCCGCCACAAACTCGCCCGCACGATCTTTCACGGCCGCCGCGGGCAGATCTACCAGGCCTACCGGGAAGGGCAGGAAGACCAGCTCGGCGCGCTCGGCCTGGTCCTCAACGCGGTCGTGCTGTGGAACACCCGCTACCTCGACGCCGCCGTCACCGCCTTACGCCAAGCCGGACACGTCGTCTACGACGCCGATATCGCCCGGCTCTCCCCGCTCGGGCACGCCCACCTCAACTGCCTGGGCCGCTACTCCTTCTCCCCACCGTCCCAAGGCATCGGTCTGCGGCCCTTGCGCAGCCCCGAGGATGAGCCCGACGAGAAGACAGGTCCATGAGCCAGCAGCAGGAACCGTCCGGCTTCGCCGCGGTGACTGGTCGGTGACGGCCATTAGCTGTCGGTGCAGGTAGGCCAGTGCTCGGCCGCCCACTGCGCCCAGTCCGGCCAGCCGGGCGGTGGGCCGGGGATCTCGCCGCCGTCGAGCTCGGCGGCATCCGGTACCTGGAACTGCTCACGCCATCGGTCCACGTCGGCGACGCTCATCGGGAACGTCTGGTGCGGCGCCGTGGCCTGGCGGTGTGCGATCCGGGCGAGCTGGATGTCGGGGTCCACGGGAAGATAGACCACCTGGCTGGCGGCCCCGGCCGACCGTGCCAGCCAGCGCAGCGCCGAGCGTTCGTCGCGGCCCCACAGCCCGTAGTCGAGCACGACGCTGGTCCCCAGCCGCAGCGCCTGCAGGGCGATCGCGAGAAGCCGCCCCTCGAGCACGAAACGCTTGCCGTCGGCCATCGGTTCACCGAACAGCGGGACCATCCAGTGATCCGGGGTCAGCCGCAGCGCCCGGTACGCCGCGGCGAGCTGCCTGGCTCGGGTGGTCTTCCCGGCTCCGGGAAGACCGACCATCAGAATCATCGTGGCGGCGCGCGGATCGGGCTCCGCGAACAGGCCAAGCCGCCGCTCGGCGGGCCCGGCCGCGGACGGGTGCGGGAAGGGTTCCTGGCGTTGTGCCTGTGCGTCGGATCGCTGCGGCGCTGACATGACTCCCCTGATCAGGCAGGACGAGCCGACAGCGCAGCGCTGGACGCGTACGCGGCTGCCGGCGGGACACCGATCGGGCGGTACGCCAAAGCGATGCCTGCCCGGCTCGGGGCAGGCATCGGGACCGCGGTGACCGCGGCCCTGGTACCGCCGCTAGGGCGCGTATCTGGTTGTGATCTGTCTGCGGGATTCGTCCTGGTGGCGGGGGCTGGTCCGGTAGGTCGTCGTGTATGACACGGGTGCAGTTGACGGACGAGGAGTGGGCGTTCATCGAGCCCTACCTGCCGATTGGCAGGTTCGGGCCGTATCCGCAGCGGCTGCGGGCGCAGTTCGAGGGCGTGCTCTGGCGGTTCCGGACGGGTGGGCAGTGGCGGGAGATGCCGGCGGAGTTCGGTGCCTGGCCGACGGTCCACAACCGGTTCCGGCAGTGGCGGGACGCCGGTGCCTTCGAAGCCCTGCTGGAGGGCATGGTCGCCGAGGCCGCGAAGCGGGGTGAGGTGGACCTGTCCCTGGTCAGGGTGGACTCCACCACCGCCCGGGCGCACCACGACGCTGCCGGGATGCACCTGGCCGAAGACGTGATCGCCGCCCTGGAGAAAGCCGCCACCGAGGAGGAGAAGACCCGGCGAAAAGGGGCGGCACGCAGGGACAAGACAGGCAGAACATCGTGGACGACCCCGGCCGGGAACAACGGCGACACCTCCGGCGCCGACGCAAGGTCCGGCTGACCGCTGCTCTGCTGGGACGGTCGCGGGGCGGGCAGACCAGCAAGGTCCATCTCGCCGCTGACCGGCGGTGCCGGCCGTTGGCGTTCGTGCTGACCGCGGGGCAGGCCGCGGACAGCCCGCAGTTCATACCCGTGCTGGAGAAGGTACGGGTACCCGGGCCGGTCGGTCGTCCCCGTACCCGACCCGGGGCGGTCGCCGGGGACAAGGCGTACTCGTCGCGCGGCAACCGTGCCTACCTGCGCAGACGTGGCATCAAGGCCGTCATTCCCGAGAAGGCCGACCAGGCCGCCAACCGCACGAGGAAGGGCAGCAGGGGCGGGGCGCCCCGTCCGCCACGACGCTGATCTCTACAAGGAACGGAACACCGTCGAACGTCTGATCAACAAGTTGAAGGCCTGGCGGGGAATCGCCACCCGCTACGACAAGACCCCGGGCAGCTACCTTGCCGGCCTTCACCTCCGCGCCTCGATGATCTGGATCAAGGAGTTCACCCGGACCCCCCTTTGATCACAACCAGATACGCGCCCTAGACGGCGGTCCGGGTGGTCATAGCAGCGCAGCAGCACATGCGTTCACCGTAGCCGACACGGCGCAGAGCCGTGCAGGAAGAAGAACCGCTCCAGCTCCGCCACGCGGACCAACCCTCGAACCGCCCGCGCCGCAATCTGCGCACCCGTCAAGAACTCCACCGGCACGCAGATCATCAACCCAGCGGCTGCCGATGATCAGGCCGCCCTAACTCAATTCTGCGCGGTTCCTCCTCGACCCCAAGCCTTCGGCGCTCAGTAAGCCGAGGCGGTGGGCGCCCGGTAAGGACCTTGATGGCTTGCGTCCCCGGTGTCGGCAAACGGTCGTCTGTCGACACCGTCCGGCGACCGCCCGCCACCCCACCGAGGAGCGTTGTGATCTTCGCCGGTAAGTGGCGGTGATCCTGCACTGCTATTGCGCTTGTGTCGTCGCGGGTTCGACGTCTGTCAGGTAGCGGTGCAGTGAGGTCTTCGGGATGCCGGTCTTGGTGGCGATCGCGCCCAGGCTCTCGCCTCGGGCTTTGAGTAGCCGGGCGTATTCGATCTTGTCGGTGGGGTGGGCGATGGGCCGGCCGACGTGGCGGCCCTTGGCCTCAGCCACTGCGCGGGCGTTCGCGGCGCGTTCGGCGGTGAAGGTGCGCTCCATCTCGGCGAACAGGGGAACGCCGAGGTTGTCGTTGGCGGCAGGATCTCGCTGGTCACGCAGATTGACGTTAATGCAGGAAACCGGCTACTGACACCGGCACCGCGCACTCGGTGATGTCCCGTAAGACTGGTTCAGTGAACTGTTCCGGGAGGGCAGTGGCGGAGTGGCGTTACCGCGGCGTTGTGTCGTAGGTGCGCCGGGCTTGTTCCACCTCGTCAAGGCGGGCGGTAGCCCATTCGGCGAGGTGGGCGAACAGTGGAGCGAGGCTGCGGCCGAGGTCGCTGATCTCGTACTCGACCCGGGGTGGGACTTCGGGGTGGTAGGTGCGCACGACGAGCCCGTCGCGTTCGAGTTGTCGGAGGCGCTGGGTCAGCACCTTCGGCGTGATCGTGGTGATCCGCCGCTGCAGTTCGACGAAGCGTTGTCGTCCCTGATAGTTCAGCGTCCACAGGATCGGGGTGGTCCACCGGCTGAAGACGATGTCTACGACCGGGGCGACGGGGCAGGCCTGCGCGGGGTCGGCTGACGCCGAGGGTATCCAGGTCGCCTGGTCCTGCTGCACACGGACTCCTCCGACATAGTCACTTTCCTGTAGGTACCTACTATACCCGTGATGCTAGCTTCGCCCGGTCACCGCCGAACAAGACCAGGGCGGCGGCGATTACACCCGATCGAGGCACGGGTGATGTCGAAGCATGAGGAGCCGTTCATGATCGTAGTAACGGGAGCCACCGGCAACGTCGGTCGCGTACTCGTAGAAGCACTGACCGCGGCCGGTGAGCAGGTGACCGCGGTATCGCGAGGAACGTTGCCGGTGGCAACCCCTGAAGGCGTGCGATACCAACAGGCTGATCTGGCCCGGCCCGAGACCCTGCGACCGGCGGTGGACGGAGCCCATGCGCTCTTTCTGCTCGTCGCGGGTGCCGGTGCGCATCTGAGCCCCGGCGACATCCTCGACGTCGCGAAAGCCGGTGGAGTCGAACACATCGTCCTGCTCTCCTCGCAAGCCGCCGGAACCCGCCCGCAGTCCGTCTCCCACGCACCGCTGCGCGGCATCGAGAATGTCGTTCAGCAATCCGGCATGGCCTGGACGATCCTGCGACCGGGGGGCTTTGCGTCCAACGCCTACGCGTGGGCAGAGTCAGTTCAGACCGAGCGGACGGTTGCCGCGCCGTTCGGCGACGTCGGCCTGCCGGTCGTCGATCCAGCCGACATCGCCGAGGTCGCTGCCATGGTCCTGAGGGAGGACCATCACGCCGGCCGGATCTACGAACTGACGGGACCGGCCCTGACCACGGCCCGACAGCGTGCCCACATCATTAGCGACGCGCTCGGCCAGCCGATCCGGTTCGTCGACCAGACGCGTGAGGAAGCCCGCGCGCAGATGGTGCGGTTCATGCCCGAGCCGGTGGTCGACGGCACCCTGGCCATCCTCGGGGAGCCCACCACGGCAGAGCAGCGGATCAGCCCGCACACGGAGCAGATCTTGGGCCGCGCACCGCGCGCCTTCGACGACTGGACCCAGCGCCACATCCACGCCTTCCGGTAAGGACATGCTCGCCTCGCTGGTCGCTTGGCCAGCAAGGCGAGATGGGTGCGCGTCATCTGGGGTGAGGAGGGTGTAGATCCGGACGGTGTCGGTGCGGGCGTGGCCGATGGCTCACAGCACGCCGATGACGAGGGACTCGCGGGCGGCCTCGACGACTTCCTTGGTGACTATGAAGAGCTGGTTGATGTCCAGGACCCGCTTGATCTGGGCGATCAGGCGGGCGGTGAGCCGGAAGTTGCCGCTGGTGATGCGGATGATCGTGGCGAGGGTCTCGGCGGTGGTGAAGTCGTCCGGGTCGTGCAGGCCGAGCTCGGGCCAGTGGCGGGCCAGCACGAACGCCTGCTCCTCGGCGGAGAGCACCCGGTAGTGGTGGACGAACCCGACGCTGCTGTAGAGCTGCGGGTAGCGGGCCAGGCGCTTCTCGATGCCGGGCATGCCGATCAGGATCCGCCCGACGCCGGTCCCGCAGTTGTTCCAGGGTCGCGGTCTTGAGTCGGTCGGCCTCGTCGACGAGGAGCAGTTCGGCGTACCGGCCTGACGGTATCTGCGGGGCGTGGTCGGGGTGTTCGAGTGTCTGGATCATCCAGGACAGCCGGTCCTGGATGAAGGCCAGGTCCTTGTCGAGTCGGCCGGGGCTGTTGTGGACCTTGGGGGTGTAGAGCGCGCTGCGGGTGTCGAGGATCTTTCGGGGTACGCGGTCGGGCTCGAAGAACTTGAAGGCCTGGACGGCAGGCTCGATGAGGTCCCAGTGGGCGTACCGGCGCGCGGACAGGGTCTTGCCGACCCCGGGTGGCCCGTAGCACAGTCCGATGTAGCGGTCCCGGCGTACCGCGTCGGCGAACTCGGCGAAGCGCCGGTACTCCTTGGTGACGACGAACGGCGCTTCCGCCGCGGGCTCGTCGTCGACTTCCGGCGGGGTGGGCATCGCGGCGACGGTCGCCTCCTTGGCTGCCCATTGCTCGGGGGTGTCCGCGACACGCTCGCTGGGGTCGGCCATGGCTCAGTCCTCCCGGTAGAGCCTGAGCGCCGAGGCGGGGCGCGTCGGTTCGGGGTCCGGCGGGGCTGGCGCGGGGTCGGGTGGCTGGTGCACCGCCAGGAGTCGGTCGACAACGCCGGCGCGCTGGGTCAGCCCTTGGGCCAGGCCGCGGCGGCGGGCGTTGCGCGCGGCGGTGATCTCCTTGATGCCGATGGTCTGCGCGGCCAGCTCGGGGCAGACCGCCCGGCACAGGAACCGGTCGTCGTGGAACACACGGATCTCAGCAATGTCGCGCGGGTCGTAGCGGATGGTGACCGGTTCGCCGACGTACTCGCCGAGCACGGTGGCGTCGAGGTAGCGCAGGCCGAACAGGTGGATCCCGTCGGGGTGGACCTTGCGCGGCTTGGCGATGGTGAGCAGCAGTAGGTCGAGTTGTTCCAGGCTGGCGGGCAGGTGGGGCAGGAAGCCGGCTGCGTCCCAGCGGGTCTGGGGCGGCTGGCCGGTCTCGCTGTGGGGCTGCTGGTTGTACTCGGCGACGATGAACCGGCCAATCGCCGCGTCGAGCTCGGCGAGGCTGAGCTTCGCCTCTGTCCGGCCCGGTCGTTGGTGCCGCGTGGGGCGTAGCCGGGCAGGGTGGGCAGGCACCTCTGGTTGACCGTGGCGAAGTACCGCTCGATCTTCCCGCGGCCGCGCGGCCGGCCTGGCTGGGAGAACACGAGGCGGATCTTCAGGTCGGCGGCGACCTGCTCCAGGTGCTGGGAGGTGAAGTCCGAGCCGTGGTCGGTGTAGAAGGCGGCGGGGATGCCACAGACATGCCAGCCCGCTTCACTCTTGCGCCAGATCGCCTGCCGCGCAGGGCAAGCGCGGTCTGGATCGCCGACGGCGCGCCGAGGTTGACCGCGTACCCGGCGATGGCCCGGGAGTGGTCGTCCTCGATCACAGTCAGCCACGGCCGGGCTGGCTTGCCCGACGGGCCGAGCACCCACAGGTCGAGCTGGGTGTGGTCGGCCTGCCAGATCTCGTTCGGACTGGACGCCTCCCGGCGGTGGATCAAGTCGAACACCTCCCGGTACCGCTTGTCCCCGTCCAGGGCCAGGGTCCGCATCGCCGGGTCGATGTCCCGGATGACCGCGTACACGGTGGCGTACGCCGGCACCGACCACCCCTGGTCCTTGGCGACACCGGCGACGACGCGGTGCACGTGCGCTGCGGATGACCCCGGCGGACGAAGGGCCAGGCCCTCGATCAGCAGCCGCAGCTCGTTGGGTAGCCGCCGCGTGCCTCGGTCCGAGCGCGCCGACCGGACGAGCCCAGCCAGCCCGTCGGTCCGGTACCGGGCCAGCCACCGCTCGGCCGTGCGCAGCCGCACTCCCGCGTCGCCGGCCGCGCGGGGAAGTGGCACCCCGTCCTCCAGGTACGGGCGCAGCACCCGCCACCGGCGCAGCGCCTCCGCCCGTGCGGCCTCGGGCAGCTCGGCCAGGCCGAGAGGCGACGGCGAAGGGGGCGATCCACGCACGACCGCAGGTTACGACCAAGATCCGTCATGTCCGGCCCGGACACGCGGGCCCGTTCCACATCCTTGGAAGTGGAACGGCTGTCCGACCGACCGCTCGTGGTGTCGATGTCCGTGGTTCCCTGCACGCGGTCGGGTTGATGAGGTTTGGCGTTCCTGGCTGGGCACCACGTGGCGCGTCCAGCCAGGAACTTGCCCGGCCACAGGTACAGGCGGTTGAGTAGCCCAATGACGTGAATGGTCGGATCGTCGAGCTGGATGTTGCTGGCCATTAGGGCTGGAGCACGTAGCGACCGCGCACCCCGCCCTTCGCCATGGCCCGGTGGGCGTCGGCGGCCTGGTCCAGCGGCACGACCGTGTGCACTCGGGTCGGAAGTTCGCCTGACGCGGTGCGGGCGAGCAGGTCGCCCAATCGCGGGCCGTCGGGGTGCGTTACCACGACGGCTACGGTGATTCCGCGCTCCGTGGCCGGCACGGCGTTCGGCCGGATACCGACGAACGCCCCGCCGTCACGGACCAAGGCGAGACCCTGCTCCTGCAGTACGGCACCGTCGGCGACCGCGTCCCAGCCCGACTCGGCGTGCGTGGTGAAGCCGGCGCCGAGGCTGCGGACGAACTCCTCGTCCTCGGCTCGGGCCAGGCCGGTCACCCGCCAGCCGCGGTCCTGCGCGAGCGAGGCGACGTACCCCCCGACCGCGCCGGCCGCCCCGGTCACCAGCAGCCGGTTACCGCCGGTGGGCGCGTCACCGAGCAGGTCGACGATCTGCGCCGCAGCCAGCCCATTGAGCGGCACCGTCGACGCCGCGACCAGGTCCAGCCCGTCGGGCACGACGGCGAGGTCGGCGGCCGGCACGACGAGCTGCTCGGCGTAGGTGCCGAAGTCGCGGTCGAACCCAACCACCAGACCGGCGACCCGGGTACCGACGGCCAGATCCACGCCGCGGCCGGTGGCTACGACGATGCCGGCGAAGTCCCAACCCAGGCCGGTACGCTCCGGCTGATTGATCAGCCCCATGGCATGGAAGAAGCCACCCGCGACCCCGAGGTCGACGGGGTTGACCGGCGCAGCGGCGATCTCGACCCGGACCTCGCCGGGCCCGGGCTCGGCAACGGGAACGTCAATGATCTCGATCGAGCCGGGTCCGCCCGGGGTGCGCACGACGGCGGTGCGGAAGGTGGACATGCTCATGGGTTCACTCCCTGTGGGCTTGTGTTCGACGGTCATCCCACATCACTATTGAGGGATAACTCTCCACTAGGAAGTACGCACCTCACAGTGCGTAGGGCACCGCCCGGTAGGAAGGAGCAGTCGATGCCAACACTGACGGCAGCCCAGAAGCGGGCACAGGCGCAGGCAGACTACGACGCGTTCCTGGCACGCTGCCCCAGCCGCCAGCTACTCGACCGGATCTCCGACAAGTGGGTGACGCTGGTCCTGGCAGCTCTCGGCAGCGACGGCCCGCACGCCCCCGGCAGCAACCGTGTCGGCGAGCCACGAGCGATGCGCTACTCGGAGTTGGCCCGCCGGCTGGCCGGGGTCAGCCAGAAGATGCTCACCCAGACGCTGCGCTCCCTCGAGCGCGACGGCCTGGTCACCCGCACCGTGACGGCGACCGTGCCGGTCACCGTCACATACGAGCTGACCGACCTGGGTCTCTCGCTCCACCACATGATGCGCGGCATCAAGGATTGGGCCGAGGCGCACATGGACGAGGTGCTCGCCAATCGCGAGGAGTATGACACCCGCGTCGCCTGAACACTGACTGAGGTGCTGCCCGTTTCTCGGACACGGACGTAGACGGACTATAGCAGCTTTATGCTGCTTCCTTCACTTCGTTCTGAGTTGAGTGGTATACGCGCTCGATGTGTTCTGGGGTGCGGTAGCCGAGCGTGGAGTGGAGTCGCTGCCGGTTGTAGGAGACTTCGATGTATTCGGCGATCGCGGTACGGGCGGCGCGGCGGGTCGGATAGGTTTCCCGGTGGACGAGTTCGTTCTTGAGTGTTCCAAAGAACGACTCCGCGGCGGAGTTGTCCCAGCACACTCCGGTGGCGTCGACCGACGGGCGCGCGCCGTGGCGTTTCAGGACGCGATGGTAGGCATCCGACGTATCTTGGGCGGATTCAACTGGTCGTCGCAACACCTCGATCCGGAGGTGTGGGAATGGGGCGGCCGGCGGATTGGACCGAGACGGTCACGGGGCGGGCGGGGATGTGCTCGCCGGGGCGGCCGCCGGTGGCACG
>NZ_UBIZ01000396.1:0-19877 GCF_900465275.1 Parafrankia sp. Ea1.12
CACCACCACCGTCCCCACCGGTGCCCCCGCCTCCGGCGCTCCCGGACCTGCCGACGGGGAGTCCACGAAGTCGGCCCGTGAGCTGAACGACGAGCTGCTCTACACGGGCTGGTTCGTGTTCGCCGCCCGACAGCCGCTGCCCGCCGATCGCGCGGGCATCACGGCGGAGGCCGGCGAGCTGCTTGACGGCGCACTGGCGAAGGACGTCTACACCCGTGGTATCTACGAGGTCTCCGGCTACCGGGCCGACGCCGACGTGATGATCTGGTGGACCTCACCCAACCCGGACCTGCTGCAGCAGACCTACCAGCGTTTCCGGCAGACCGGCCTGGGGCGGTGCCTGGAGCCGGTGTGGTCCGCGGTGGGTCTGCACCGTCCGGCGGAGTTCAACCGGAACCACATCCCGGCCTACGTGCGCCGGGAGGACCCGCGGGACTACATCTGCGTGTATCCGTTCAACCGGTCGTTCGAGTGGTACCTGCTGCCCGACTACGAGCGCCGCGGCCTGCTCGCCGAGCACGGGATGATGGGCCGGGAGTACGAGGACGTGCGGGCCAACACCGTGGCCGCGTTCGGCCTGGGTGACTACGAGTGGCTCCTGGCGTTCGAGGCCGACGAGCTCCACCGGATCGTCGACTGCATCCGCCACCTGCGGGCGAGCGCGACGCGCCGCCACACCCGGCTGGAGACGCCGTTCTACAGCGGCGCCCGCAAGCCGCTGCCGGACGTCGTCGCCGCCCTGCCGTAACCCCGGGTCCCGGCCTTCCGGTCTCGCCTCCGCGAGCTGAGCCCCGGTCTCGCCTCCGCGAGAAGAGGTCGGCGCCTGCCCGGGCGCCCCCACCCGTCCGGCAGGCGCCGACCGCCCCATTGCTGCCCTCACGGCCGGGCGGCGGATGTCGACCCGGGCGGGCAGAAACCACCGGCATCCATCGGTCCGCAGGACCCGGGCGCTCGGTGGTCGGCGGCCGGACGCTCCCCGGCCCGGCCATGACTGACAGTAGCATCGCCGCTCGGTTCTGTCTGCTACTCGACAATAGAATGCACTGAACGTAACCGCAAATCGCCTCAATTCGGTTGATTCGGTTTCTGTGTGACGGTGAGCAACTGAAGGGCCTCGGTTGTTTTAACTACTCCTAGTCATCGGCGGGGCGGCCATACCCGACGCGGAGCTGTCGGAAACACGGCTTCGGCCCCGGGCGGGGCGCTGGTCGGCGGCGGTGGTCGTGCCGGTAACGTTGCCGCCTGACCATCGAGCGCCGCATGTCGGGGCCTGGGCGGACCGCGGCGGTCCGCGTCGGCGTCCCGGGTCGCGTCGGTTGCCCACACCGCGCGGAGGTGTTCCCCGGGCCGATTCGGGGCTGCCCGGGTCCGTACACGATCGCTGGAGGTCGGAGTCGGTGAAGCCGCGAGCGATGAAGCCACGGGGGAGTGAACCTGCGATGAACGCCTCGGTGCGAGGCGTCAACGTGCCTGGGCCCCGGGTCCGACCTTGTGTCCGCGTCGGCGATCTGCCCCACGAGCCGGTTGGTTCTGATCGACAATGGCTGCGGCGGGGAGATGCGCGGGGGGCGGTCTCCACCCGTCCAGCTCGCCGATCGGAACTGATGTACCGAGGTCCTGGGGGGGTCCTGCTGTGACGGAGACTGTGTCCGGAGGAACGAGACCATTCGGGGGGGCGAGATCGTCCGGGGGGGCGGTGCCCCCCGGCGGCCCGCGTTCGTCCGGCGGAGCCATGCCGTCCGGTGGGGCGAGGCCGGCGGGAGGGGCGAGGTCCGTGGGTGGAACGAGGCCGGCTGGTGGATCCTGGCCGCCCGCCGGCGGCCCGGGTGTCGTGCCGCAGTCCCGCGGCTACTTCGAACCGGGCCAGCCGACCCCTCCGGGGCCGCCCGTGCGGCCAGGCTGGCCGGGGCCGCCCGAGGAGTCCGACTGGCTGGAGTCGGAGCCGCCGGCAGAGGCTGACTGGTCGGAGCCGCCGGCGGGAACCGGCTGGCCCGAGCCGCCGGCCGCGCCCGGCTGGCCGGGGCCGCCCGCGCAACCGGCCGCCGGCCGGCACCATCGTGTGCCCGCTGGCACGCAGTTCGACTTCGCCCACGTCGAGACCTCGCCCGACGCGACCAGCTACCGGGCCCAGGTCGGCTGGGAGCGGCGCTACGTCCGGCTGCTGGTGCTCTTCGACGCGATCGCCTGTGTGATCTCCGCGGGCCTGGCCTACTTCGTCCGTTTCGGGGACGTCGTCGACTTCGACACCAAGCCGCCCTCCTCGAAGCCGTACATCATCATGACGGTCCTGCTGCCGCTGGCCTGGGTGCTGGCGATGTCGCTCAACCGCGCCTACGAGAGCCGCTTCCTCGGCGGCGGCTCGGAGGAGTTCCGGCGGGTCGTCAACGCCGCCGCCCGGCTCACCGCGCTGGTCGCCGTCGCCTCTTACGCGACAAAGGCCGAGATCGCCCGTAGCTACGTGCTCATCGCCTTCCCGGCCGCCACACTGCTGTCGGTGGCCGGCCGCTCCGCCGGGCGCGGCATCCTGCACCGCATGCGGCGGCAGGGGCGTTGCCTGCACCGTGTCCTCGTCGTGGGGGCCGGCGAGTCCGCGGCCACCCTCGTCCGGCTCGCCCAGCGCGACCCGACCACCGGCTGGTCCGTCGTCGGTGTCTGCCTGGACCGCCTGCCCGGCCGGCACAGCCACGACCGCCCCGAGCGCAGCGGGTTCGACCTGCTCGGTGTGCCGATCGTCGGCACCTCGGAGAACCTGCACACCGCCATCCAGGCGACCCACGCGACAACCGTCGCGATCGGCCCGCAGATGGACGGCGAGACACTGCGCCGGGTCCTGTGGGCCCTCGAGGGCAGCGACGTGGACGTCCTGGTCAGCTCGGCGCTGACGGACGTGACCGGGCCGCGGATCTCGATCCGGCCGGTGGCCGGCCTGCCGCTGCTCCACATCGAGGAGCCCGAGCTCAGCGGCACGCGCCGGCTGATGAAGATGGCCTTCGACCGGATCGTCGCCGGCATCGCGATCCTGCTGTTCGCTCCGCTGCTGATCGGGCTCGGCCTGGCGGTGCGGTTCACCAGCCGCGGTCCGGCGATCTTCAAACAGATCCGGGTCGGGCGCGGCGGCAGCGAGTTCCGGATGTACAAGTTCCGTTCGATGTATGTAGACGCCGAGCAGCGCAAGGCCGAGCTCGAGTCGAGCAACGAGCGCGCCGAGGGCCTGCTGTTCAAGATGCGGGACGACCCTCGGATCACCAAGGTGGGCAAGTTCCTCCGGAAGTGGTCGCTCGACGAGCTGCCCCAGCTGTTCAACGTGGTCAACGGCAGCATGTCGCTGGTCGGCCCGCGCCCGCCGCTGCCCTCGGAGGTCGCGCGCTACGAGGACGACGTCTACCGCAGGCTGATGGTCAAGCCCGGCCTCACCGGGCTGTGGCAGATCAGCGGGCGCAGCGACCTGGAGTGGAACGAGTCCGTCCGGCTCGACCTGCGCTATGTCGAGAACTGGTCGCTGGCCATGGACTTCGTCATCCTGTGGCGCACGCTGTTCGCCGTGCTGCGCCGCGAGGGCGCCTACTGACAGCGGGTCCCTCCTGCTGCCAGCGGGCTGGCGGGTGCCCACTGGGGCCTACTGGCCGCGGGCGCCCTCGACCCAGCCGGCCTCGACCAGGTGCGCGAGCACCCGGTCGACGGCCTGCTCGGTCGGCAGGCCCGCCGTGTCGACCACCACGTCGGCGTCGGCCGGCTCCTCGTACGGGTCGGAGACGCCGGTGAAGGCGGGGATCACCCCCGCCCGGGCCTTGGCGTAGAGGCCCTTGCGGTCCCGTGCCTCGCACACCTCCAGCGGGGTCGACACGTACACGAGCACGAAGCCGCCGCCGCGGGCGGTGGTCATCGCCCGCACCTGGGCGCGGACGTCAGCGTAGGGCGCGATCGGCGCGCACACGGCGATCCCGCCGGCGCCCGCGACCTCCGCGGCGACGAAGCCGATGCGGCGCACGTTCGTGTCCCGGTCGGCGCGGGAGAAGCCCAGGCCCTGGGAGAGATGCGTCCGCACGATGTCGCCGTCGAGCAGGGTGACCCGCCGGCCCCGTTCGAGCAGCCGGCACACCAACAGGCCCGCCAGGGTCGACTTGCCCGAGCCGGACAGCCCGGTGAACAGGATCGTCAGGCCGCGCTGGCGGCGCGGGGGAACCGCGCGGGTCAGCTCGGCCGCCACCGCGGGCGGGGTGAGCTCGGCGGGCAGCGGCACACCCGCGTCGAGCAGGGTCGTGAGATCGTCGGCGCCCGGCGCGCCGATCGCCGGCCCGGTCAGGCTGCCGGCACAGCCGTAGACCTCGGCGAGATGGGCCCGCAGGGCGGTGAGCTCGGCGATCTCGTCCAACGCCGGCTCGCTCGCCGCCTCGTCGGCCAGGCCGCCCGGGGCGGTCGCGCTCATCGCCGGCTCACGGGGCGCGGCGAGCCGCTCCGACGGGACGACCGGGACCAGTACGAGCATGCTGCGGTGCCGGCGGGACTCCGGCGCGAGCGCCGCGGTGTGGGCCGGCTCCGGCGGGCTGGCCGGATGCGTCCGGCCGTCGTCCCGCGACACCGCGTCGGAGGCGACCGGCTCGTGGGCCAGCGTCGCCTCGGCCGGCCGGGGCGGTGCGTCGATCGCGTCCAGCGCGGCGAGCAGGCAGCGCACCCGCAGGTGGTGCGCGGCGTCGGCCGGGTCCGCCCCGCCGACCGGGGCCAGGATCACGCAGTGCTTGCCCTGCCGGGTCAGCGCGCGGATGCGCCCGACGTCGGCGGTGTACAGCAGGCCGTCGGCCCACACCGCCCACGGGGCCGCGCCCGCGCCGGTCGCCCAGCCCCGGGCGGCGAACTCGGCGCGCAGCCCTTCCGGGGTCAGCCGTAGCCGCGGGTAGTCCGGATGGCTGGGCAGCTCCAGGCCCTCCACCGTGCCGACCAGGCGCACCGGGCCCGCCCCGGTGGCAGTCGCCGGCGTTCCGGAGGCCTCCGCCGGCATCGCGGTGGCGGGCGTCGGTGAGTCGTCCGCGGTGGGCTCCAGACCGAGCAGGTGCAGGGCCGCGATCATCACGCCCTCGCGGTCGCGCAGCGCGACGTCCATGCCCGGGCCCAGCGCGGCCGCTGTCTCACCGGGGACGGTCAGGCTCGGCACCGGCGGCCCGGCGGGCTGGCGGGCCCGGCCCGGGTAGCTCGGCGCCGGGCCGAACGCGCCGAGCAGCATCAGCTCCAGGTCGGTGAGCTGGCGCGTGTCGAGCACGACCGACGGCCAGGCCACCGAGGCGGCCCGCAGCTCGCGGGCGCGGTCGGCAGCGACGACGGCAAGCGGACAGACGCCGTTCGCGCCGCGCTGCTCACCAGCGCCCGGTATGTCGGGCGGACCAGCCGTGGCATGCGGATCCGGGGCGGACGAGCCGACGGCGGTGTCGGAGGTGGCGCTCACACCCGCGACGGTAGCGGGTGGAAGACTCCCACCCGATGAGCACCGACGACATCCGCCGGCCGGACGGGTTCGCCACGGTTCCGGTCGACATCGCCACGGATGAGCTCAGCGATGCCACGCTGGCCGTCCGGCTGGCCACTGACGCGGGCAAGCTGCTCCTGCGGATCAGGGCCGAACTGGGATTCGCCGAACCGGCGACCCTGCGCGAGACCGGCGACGCCCGGTCGCACCGGCTGCTGGCCCGCGCCCTCGGCCGTCACCGGCCGGGCGACGCGGTGCTCTCGGAGGAGGCGGCGGACGATCCGGTGCGGCTGGGCGCGGACCGGGTGTGGATCGTCGACCCGCTCGACGGCACCCGTGAGTTCGCCGAGCCGGGGCGGACCGACTGGGCCGTGCACGTCGCGCTGTGGGAACGGGGCGAACTGACCGTCGGGGTCGTGGCGCTGCCCGCGCTGGGCGTGACGCTCTCGAGCGAGGGCCCGCTCCCCGCCCGGGCGCTCCCGGCGGCACGCGGGGCCGGCGCGGTGGCCGCAGGCCCCGCGGGGAACCGGGGGATCCCGGCCGGCCCGGTGGCCCCGGCAGGCGCCGACGCCGCGGTGCCGCGCATCGTCGCGAGCCGGACGCGGGCGCCGCGGGTCGTCACCGACGTGGCCGAGAAGCTGGGCGCGACCGTGCTGCCGATGGGGTCCGCCGGGGCTAAGGTGGCCGCGGTCATCCGCGGCGACGCCGACATCTACGTCCACGACGGCGGGCAGTACGAGTGGGACTCCGCGGCGCCGGTGGCCGTCGCGCGGGCGGCCGGCCTGCACACCAGCCGGCTCGACGGGTCGGAGTTGCGTTACAACCAGCCCGACCCGCTGTTGCCCGACCTGGTCGTGTGCGATCCCGCCCACGCCGAGCAGGTGTTGGCCGTGACCCGCGCGCGCTGACCCGCCTGCCGTGCTCGCGATGCGCCGGCCCGATGCGCGAGGATCGGCGGGTGGACCTGCCTGTGACACCGCCGGTGAAGCCGATGCTCGCCCGCGCGGCGCCGCAGATCCCCCCGGACATGCTGTATGAGCCGAAGTGGGACGGCTTCCGCGCCCTGGTCTTCCGTGACCGGGCCGAGCTGGAGATCACCTCGCGCAGCACCCGGCCGATGACCCGCTACTTCCCCGAGCTGGTCGAGGTGCTGCTCGCGGCACTGCCCGACCGCTGCGTGCTTGACGGCGAGATCGTCGTCGTCGGCCCGGACGGACTGGACTTCGAGGAGCTGTCGCAACGGGTGCATCCGGCGACCAGCCGGGTGGCGAAGCTCGCGCTGGAGACCCCGGTCTCGTTCGTCGCGTTCGACCTGCTGGCACTCGGTGACGAGGCGTTCACGGACCAGCCGTTCGCCCGGCGGCGCGCCGTGCTCGAGGAGGTTCTCGCCGGCCACGCCGGCCCGGCTGCGCCCGGATCGGCACCGGTCCGGCGAGTCCCGAGCGGGGTCTACCTCACGCCCTCGACCGGCGAGCTCGACATGGCCCGGCAGTGGTTCGAGCGCTACGAAGGCGCGGGGCTCGACGGGCTGGTCGCCAAGCCGCCGGACGGGGCGTACCAGCCGGACAAGCGCGTAATGTTCAAGATCAAACATGACCGCACCGCCGACTGCGTCGTGGCCGGCTACCGGCCGCACAAGAACGATCCGGAGGCGGTCGGGTCGCTGCTGCTCGGGCTCTACGCCGACCCCGCGGACGAGGCCGACTCCGAGGACGCGACGGACCCGGCCCGGGAAAGCCCGCTGCTGTCCGTCGGGGTCACCTCGGCCTTCCCGATGGCGCGCCGGCGGGAGCTCGTCCGCGAGCTGGCCCATCTCGTGGTGCCGATCGACTCCCACCCCTGGGCCCGCCAGGGCCCGGAGAACGCCGCGCAGCCGGGCGGCGACGCGGGCGAGGAACCGACAGCGGCCGCGGGGCAGCCGGCGCGCACGCCCTGGGACGCCGAGGAGAGCCGGTGGGCCCGTGGCCGTGACCTCTCGTTCGTCCCGCTGCGGCCCGAGCTGGTCGTCGAGGTGCGCTACGACCACATGGAGGGACCGCGCTTCCGGCACACCACGCAGTTTGTCCGTTTCCGGCCTGACCGTGACCCCGGCGGATGTACCTACGCCCAGCTCGAGCGCCCGGTGCGGTTCGACATCGCCGACGTCCTGCGCATCCCGCCGGACTGACCGGCCCAACCTCAGGTTCGGGCGCGCGGCCGCGGCGGTGCCCGGGCGGCGGGTGCGGTGGGGGATCATCCCGGCGGCACCTTGCCCGCGGGCGCAGACCGGGCCCAGCCCGGGGCCCACCCGGGCACCACGTCCGCGGGTGGCGCCGTGAGCACCGCCGGCAGCCGGTCGTTGTTCGCCACGATCGCGGGGCTGGCCAGCCAGGCGGCGTACGCCGTCCGCTGCTCCCGGTTCATCCGGGCGACGTCCATCGGCTCGCCGCCCGGACCGGTGAAGTCGTTCGCCGGCCCGGTGACGAACCCGTCGGCGCGCGGGTCGCCGGTGTAGTGGCGGGTACCGCCACCGGGGAGCTGGACGACGACCGGCCGCAGGGGGTCGCCGTCCCGGTGCCGCCACATGTCCGCCACCGAGGCGCGGTAGCGGGACTGCCACCCCGGAATGGCCCGTAACCCGGCGCGCAGGTCGGCCAGGACGGCCTGGGAGCCCGCGGTGGGCAGGTGGGCGGTGGCCCGGCGGACCCGGTCCTCGACGATCTCGACCGTCAGACCCCGGGCGGCGTTGGTGAGGGTCCGGACCACGCTGGTGAAGTCGATGGACTTCGCCACCTCGGCCAGGATGTCGATCATGACTGCGGTGCGCAGCCGGTGCTCCTCCTGCCTCGTGGCGTGCTCGCGCAGCACCCGCTCGGCCGTCTCGCTCAACGCCGTCCCGAAGAACGTGGTCACCTCGTTCGCCTGGTGGTAGGCCAGGGCCCGCGGGCTCGCCGGGTAGTGCGCCGCGCCGGGACCGTTGTAGCCCCGGGTCTGCTCCCAGGCCCGCTGATCGATGCCCGCCCCGACGGCCACCGCGTCCGCCGCGAGCAGCGGGGCGCTGGCGCCGCCGCGCAGGCTCTCACGCAGCAGCGCGGCCCACTGCCGGGGCTCCCGCCCGAGCCCGGGCGCGTCGAGCGCGGCGGGGTCGGGCGGCAGCGGCGAGACGACCGCGGCGTAGAGGTCGTCGCGCCAGGCGTGCAGGACCTCGCCGTAGGCCGCTCGCATCCGCGGGGAGACCTCGCTCGGGCCGGCCCCTGCCACCACGTCCACCAGTTGTGCGACGAACTGCCGGGCGGCGCCCGGGCGCGCCAGCCGAGCCTCCGCGCCGCCGGCCGCCGCGACCAGCTCCGTGCGCGCCGTCTCGAGTTCCGGGGCGCGCCAGCCTCCGGCTGGGCGCAGGCCGGCCGGCACGTCGGCGCTCTGCGCCCTGGAGGCGTGCAGGAGCTGGGGGAGGTGCCTGGTGCTGAAGGTGGGCGCGAGCTCGGGGTCGGCGGCTATCGCGCGCAGCAGCGCGGAGCCGAACGCCTCCCGGCTTAGCCGGTCACCGCCCGCATCCCCGGCGCCGCCCGCGCCTCTGATGCCGGCCGCGCCCCTGGCGGCGGGCCCGCCCGGCCCCGCCTGGAGGCCGACGTCGCGCAGCGAGCCGTCGCCCGTCCCGAAGAGCAGTTCGCCGAGGCGCGCCAGCAGCGCGGAGGCGAAGCGGCCGTGCCGCAGCAGCGGCCCGAGCAGCGAGGTCTCGACCTGGTCGTCCCGGCGCCGGCTGTTGAACCGGCCGAGCCAGGAGGCGTCGAGGCGGCGCAGCCGGCTGTAGCTCGCCAGGGTGCGACCGATGATCTCCTCGCCGTGCCGGGCGGCGCCCGGCTCCCGGGCCCCGAGGACCTGGTGCAGAAGACCGGCCAGAGCGGAGGGGCCGAGGCGGTCGTAGAAGCCGGTCACGAAGTCGGGGTCCGCGGCCCGCCCGGACAGCGCCGCCGCCAGGTCGGCCAGCCTGCTCCGGTCGCGGCGGTCGGGATCCGGGCGGAGCAGGCGGTCGGCGAGCGAGCGCCCCGCGGCCCGGGCCTGTTCGGCGGTGTCGTACAGGTCGGGAACGCCGCGCAGGGCGGCCGGGGGCAGCGGGCCCGTGGTCCCGGGATCGGCGGCCTCGGCGAGTGCCAGCCGCCGGCGCAGCATCGTGATGTCCTGATCGGCCCAGGCGTGGGCCGCCCGCAGCCTGGCCGGCGTGTCACCGGCGATCCGGGTGGCGTCGACGTGGGCCGACAGCAGCCGGGCCTGGGCCTGCGCCGTCTCCCGCAGGTCGGCCATCGCGGTGATCAGTCTCCGCAGCGAGTGGGGATCGACAACGACTCGGTTGGCGGGTGCGGGCATGGCTCGGCGCGGTCACCGGCCGCCGGCCGGCAGGGCCGGCCCGGGGTGCCGGGCACGGGGATCGTCGGCGGGCACCCACTCGGGCTGTCCGGCCAGTGACCGGCGGCAGGCGTCGGCGAACGCGTCGACGGTGCCGAGGGTCGCCGTGCGCGCCTGCTCGGCCTGGCGCCGCCAGTCGCTCGCCGCGCGGCCCTGCCAGCCGCCCTCGTCCGCGACGGCGAACAGCCGGTGGAAGGCGTCGGCGAGCCTGACCCGCCCGTCGGCAGCCGCCGCGAGCGCGGCCTCGACCGCCTCGCGGTGGCGGTTCGGGCGTGCAGCCTCGCCGGTGGGCGCGCCCGGCCCGGTCATCGGCCGTCCGCACGCCCGGGTGCGGACGGCGAGGTCGCAACCACCCGTCGATGCGCCGGAGCAGGTCGTTCGGAACTCATGAAGGCCACCGTTCGCCGAAGCCGCCGGGGAGACCGCCGGCCGGGCCCACCGTCTCCCGTCGGAGGCCGGCACCGGAGGTCGCTGTCGACGCTATTCACGCGGATCGCCGCCGCACCCGGCGTCAGCCAGGCTGTGGACGAAACGAAACCGTGCACAGGGCGGTCAGCGGAGGTAGCGCAGGAACAGCGCCCCGTCCTCCTCCAGGACCTGGCCGAGCCGCAGCCCGACGGGCGCCGGCCACGTCGGGCCCTGCATCAGTCCGAGGCGCCCCGGCCCGGCGAGGAGCGGGGCGAGGGTCAGGCACAGCTCGTCGAGCAGGCCGGCCTGGGCGAACTGGGCGTGCAGGCGCGGGCCGCCCTCGGTCAGCACGCGCAGCAGCCCGCGCTCGGCGAGTGCGTCGAGCGCGGCGCGCGGCTCGACGGTCTTATCCCCGCAGACCACGATCTCCGCCACAGGCTCGAGCGCACGGCGCCGCTGCGGTGGGGCGGCGTCGCAGGTCAGCAGCAGCGGCCGGACGGCCGCGGTGAACAGGCGGGCGTCCGGGTCGAGCTCGAGCCGCCCGCTGACGACCGCGACGGGGGGGACGGGAGCGAGCCCGGCGGCGGCCCGCCGCTCCCGCCGCTCGGCCGGCACGAGGACCGGGCCGTAGTCCTCAGTCCGCGCGGTGCCGGCGCCGACCAGGACCACGTCGCTGAGCCAGCGCAGCGTCCGGAACACCCGCAGGTCGGCGGGGCCGCCCAGGTCCGCGGAGCGTCCGTCGAGCTCGATGGCGCCGTCCGCGGACGCCACGAAGTTGGAGCGGACGTGCGGGACCCCCGGAGTCGGCTCCGGCAGCGCGTAGGCGAGGTCGAGGTCGACGTCGTGGTCGGCATCGTCCGGTTCGTCCGCGGCACGCGCAGCCTCCGGGCCGTCCTGGGGAGCCGCGCCGTCGAGAGGAACTGGGGCGCCACCGGACAGAAGAATGCGCATCGGCCCGACTGTAACCGGCGCCGCCGCGAGCGGTGGTGCCGCTGCTGCCAGGATGGAAACGTGAACACGTACGTGGTCCTGTTGATCGGTGTACTGATCGTGAGCCTGGTCGGGCTCGGCCTGCTCTACTACGCGCTCTCCCGCTCGGCGGCCCGCCGGCGGTGAGCGGGCCGGGGCCGCCGACCCGCGAGCCGGCGGTCAGCGAGCCGGCAGCAGCCGCACGATGACGACCGACTCGCCGGCGAGCTCGACGCGGCCCGGCATGTAGGTGAACCCGGGGCGGGACGCGGCCGGCGCGTCGAACGGCACCCCCTCGACCGGGACGGCCTGCCGCTCGGGCGAGAGGTTGCACACGACCGCCACGTCACCCGCCCGGGAGAGCCGGCGCAGCACGAACCAGTTCGCCGCGGCGTCGTAGGAGCAGCGCACCGACGCCAGCGACGGGTCACTGAGCTGCGGCAGCCGGCGGCGCAGCGAGATCAGCCGGCGGTGCCAGTCGAGCAGGGCGGCGTGCTCCGGGCGTTCGGGCTCGCGCCAGTCCAGCCGGGAGCGCTCGAACGTCGCCGGGTCCTGCGGGTCCGGGACCTCCTCGGGCCCCCAGCCGTGCGCGGTGAACTCACCGCGGCGGCCCTCGCGGACGGCGTCCGCCAGCCGCGGGTCGGTGTGGTCGGTGAAGTACTGCCAGGGCGTGGTGGCGCCCCATTCCTCGCCCATGAACAGCATCGGCGTGAACGGGGCGGTCAGCAGCAGCGCGGCCCCGATCCGCAGCCGGCCGTCGCTGAGCGTGGCCGACGCCCGGTCGCCGGTCGCCCGGTTGCCGATCTGGTCATGGTTCTGCAGGAACGTGACGAAACGGTAGGCCGGCGTCCGCGGCGGCACCGGCCGCCCGTGGGAGCGGCCGCGGAACGCCGAGTAGCCGCCGTCGTGCACGAAGGCGGAGCCCAGCGCCTTCTCCAGCGTCTCGAACGAGCCGAAGTCGCCGTAGTAGCCCTGCCGCTCGCCGGACAGCGCGGCCCAGAGCGCGTGGTGGACGTCGTCGCACCACTGGCCGTCCAGTCCGTGCCCGCCCGCCTCGGGGGCGACGACCATCCGCGGGTCGTTCAGGTCGGATTCGGCGACCGCGAACAGTGGGCGGCGCTGCTGGGTGCCGAGCCGGTGCACCTCGTCGGCGATCTCCTCCAGCAGGTGGCGTGCCCGGTTGTCGGCGAACGCGTGGACGGCGTCCAGGCGCAGACCATCGCAGTGGTAGTCCCGCAGCCAGGCCAGCGCGCTGTCGATGACGAACGCGCGGACCTCGTCCGAGCCGGGGGTGTCCAGGTTCACCGCCGGGCCCCACGGGGTGCTGTAGCGGTCGGTGAAGTAGGGCCCGAACCGGCTCAGGTAGTTCCCGTCCGGGCCCAGGTGGTTGTAGACCACGTCCATGATCACGCCGAGCCCGCGGTGGTGCGCGGCGTCGACGAAGCGCTTGAGGCCCTCCGGCCCCCCGTACGGCTCGTGCACGGCGAACAGCCCGACGCCGTCGTACCCCCAGCCGTGCCGGCCGGGGAACGCGTTCACGGGCAGCAGCTCGACGAGGTCGACGCCGAGGTCCACCAGGTGGTCGAGGCGCTCGATCGCCGCGTCGAAGGTGCCGCCCGGCGTGAACGTGCCGACATGCAGCTCGTAGACCACGCTGCCGGACAGCGGCACCCCGTGCCAGTGGCCGTCCGTCCACGGGAAGCGGGCGTGGTCGACGAGCCTGGAGCGGCCGTGCACGCCGTGCGGCTGCCAGCCCGACCGCGGGTCGGGCAGTTCCTGCTCACCGCCGTCGAGGAGGTAGGCGTAGTCCGCTCCGTGGTGGGCGGAGGGAACGTCGACGGTCCACCAGCCGCCGGCGGCGGCGGACATCTCGTGCACGGTGTCCCGCCGGCCGCCGGCGCCGCCGCCCGTGCCGCCCGCCTCAGCCGCGGCGTCGCCGTCCGCGCCGCCGCCGTCCGCGATGACCACACTGACCGTCTTCGCGTCTGGTGCCCACACCCGGAAGGAACTCATGACTCCTGTCTACCGGTCCGACGTCCCCTCGGTGGCGGTTCCGGGGGGCGGGATCCGCCGAGCCGTGGATCCGGCACGACCCGGGCCGGGCGGGGCCACACTTCAGGGCGTGCGGATCAGCAGGCTGACCGGGAAGTCGCGCAGCAGGCGCAGCACGTAGGCCGTGCCACCGTCGTGCCGCCGGCCGGTGAGGACGTCCGCCCAGCGGCCCTCGGGCAGGGTCACGGTGGTGTCGCGCCACCCGCCCCCGCGGCGCAGCCCGAGCACGAGGCGGGGGACCACGGTCACCACCGACTCGGAGCGGCTGAACGCGACCACGTGCTCCGCCGCGGACCCCGACGCCCACAGCGGCCGGTACGTCCCCTCCTCCCCGAACCACTCGGGGTGCTCCCGGCGGATGCGCAGCGAGCGCGCCACCACCAGCAGCTTCGCCGCCCCGGAGTCGTCGATCACGGGCGGGCGCCGCGGCGCCGCGAGCTCGGAGCCCGGTTCGACGCCCAGCTCGGTGAGCATCTTCGTCCGCTCGCCGAAGTTGACCGGACGGCGGTTGTCCGGGTCCACCAACGAGTGGTCCCACAGCTCCTGGCCCTGGTAGACGTCCGGGACGCCGGGCATCGTGAGCTGGAGCAGCTTCTGCGCCAGGCTGTTCTGCCGGCCGAGCTCGACCAGGGTGGAGACGTAGGTGTCCAGCGCGGCGACGAACTCCTCGTCCTCGAGGGCGGCCTCGACGTAGTTCGTCAGCGCGGCCTCGTACGACGGGTCGGTGTCCGTCCACGTCGTGAACAGCTTGGCCTCCCGCACCGCCTTGACCATGTACTGGGTGACCCGGTCGGCCGAGATCGGCCAGGCGCCGACGAGCGTCTGTACCAGCAGGTACATCGTCACCGGATCGGGCCAGCCGGCCTCCGGGTCGGCGTGCCGCTCGCCGAGGCGGGCCAGCCGCCGCACGATGTCGGCCCAGCCCCGGGGGTCCTCCGAGAGCACGGCGAGCCGGGCGCGGACGTCCTCGGACCGCTTGGTGTCGTGCGTGGAGAGCGTGGTCATCGTCAGCGGCCACGTCCGCTGCGTGGTGATGTTCGCCTCGTGGAACTCGTTGACGGCGCTGCGCGGATGCCCCGTCGGGTAGGCCGGGAGATCCCCGGGCGCCCCACCCACCTCGTTGAGCGCGACCATCGGGACGTACCGGTAGAAGGCGGTGTCCTCGATCCCCTTGGCCATCACCGGGCCGCAGGTCTGCTGGAAGCGCACCACGAACTCGCTCGGCCCGCCGAGCGCGAGGTCCTCGATGAGGTCGATCTCGCTGGCCCGGCCGGGCAGCGCCACCCGCGCCTGCTCGCAGGCCCGCACGATGTGGCCGCGCGCCTCCAGGCTGGGCGTGCCGTCGGGGCGGATGTAGGCGCGGTAGACCTCGAAGGCGGCGAGCACCTCACGCAACGCCTCGCGCAGGCCGGCCCGGGTGAGATCGGCGCGGTCGCGGCGGGCCTCGGCGAGGGCGAGCCCGGTGAGCCGGTCGACCTCCGGCCGCAGGACGCTCGTGAGCACGTCCATCTTGGCCTCGCGCGCCACCGGCGCGAAGTCCGGTGAGCGCCCCGTGATCTCCGTGTACAGCGTGGACATCGCGCGCGCGGACACCGGATCGAGGAAGAGCCTGGTGAGCCGGTTGAGCGTCTCGTACCCGGTGGTCCCGTCGCAGGCCCAGCCCTCGGGCAGCGCCTCGTCCCGCTCGACGATCTTCTCGACGACCGTCCAGACCCCGCCGGTGGCCTCGGCGAGCTGGCGCAGGTAGTCCTCGGGGTCGGCCAGGCCGTCGGGGTGGTCGATCCGCAGGCCCTCCAGGTTGCCCGAGCGCACCTGCTCGATCAGCAGCCGGTGGGTGGCGGCGAAGACGTCCGGCTCCTCCTGGCGCAGGCCGGCCAGCGAGGGGATGTCGAAGAAGCGCCGGTAGTTCAGCTCCGTCCCGCCGACCCGCCACCAGCACAGGCGGTAGTACTGGGCGTCCAGGGTGGCGGCGACGTCGGAGGGGTCGGCGGTGCCGGCGGCGACCGGCAGCACGTGGTCGTAGTAGACGACGATCCACTCGCCGTCCTCGTCCTGCTCGACGGCGATCTCGTCGGCGGCGAGGCTGTCCGCCAGCGACTGGCCGAGCAGCGGCAGCAGGACCCGGCCGGGGTTGTCGGGGGAGTCCCAGTCGATGTCGAACCACGAGGCGTAGGGGGAGTCCGGGCCCTCGCGCAGCACCGACCACCACGCCGTGTTCGTGGTGCCGGGCGTGAGCACCGCCATGTGGTTGGGCACGACGTCCGCGATGATGCCGAGCCCCGCGCGGCGCGCGGCGGCGACCAGCCGGCGCAGCCCGCCGAGCCCGCCCAGCTCGGGGCTGATCTGGCTGTGGTCGACCACGTCGTAGCCGTGGGTCGACCCCGGCGCGGCCTCCAGGACCGGTGACAGGTACAGGTGCGAGACTCCGAGCCCGGCGAGATAAGGAATGATCACCGCGGCGTCGGTGAACGAGAACTCCATGTGCAGTTGCAGCCGGTAGGTACCGGTCGGGACGACGCGGCCCTCGCCCTCCCCGCGCTGGTTCTCCCGCGCTCCGGCGCCCTCGCGGCGGCGGTCGGACGCGGAGTGCCGATCGGCGGGCCCGTGCCGGTCGGGTCCGCCGGGCCGGTCAGTTGACACGGCAGAGCACAAGCGTGGCGCGGGCGTCCACCTCGAGCGGGTCCTCGGCCTTGACCACCCGGTCGACGTCGACCGGATCGAGATCGGTGCCACCGAGCACCGCCGAGATCTCGGCGGTGGACGAGCGCGTGTCCACGATGATCTCCCAGGTGGTGCCGAAGTCGACCGGTGGAACCCGGAACTGGATCGGCTCGTGGTGGGCGTTGAAGAACAGCAGGAAGGAGTCGTCGATGATCGCCTCGCCGAGCGCGTTGGGATCCGGGATGCCGTGCCCGTTCAGGAAACAGCCGAGCGAGCGCGCCGTTCCGGACTCCCAGTCGGTGTCGGACATCTCGCTACCGTCGGGTCGAAGCCAGACTATGTCCTTGGCGGCCAGGTCGACGGCGGCCGCGCCGTCGGGTCGCCCGCCGACGCCGTCCTCACCACCCGCCGAGCCGCGGATCGACTCGCCCTGGAAGAACCGCCGCCGCCGGAAGACCGGATGGGTCCGCCGGAGATGCGAGAGCTGGGCGGTGAAATCGATGAGACCGGCGTTGCGCTCGGCGTCGGACCAGTCCAGCCAGGAGATCGGGCTGTCCTGACAGTAGGCGTTGTTGTTCCCCTGTTGGCTTCGGCCCATCTCGTCGCCGGCTACCAGCATGGGCACCCCCTGCGAGAGCAGCAGGGTGGTGAGCAGGTTGCGGGTCTGCGCGTCACGCAGCCGGTTGACCGAGACGTCGTCGGTCGGGCCCTCCACGCCGCAGTTCCAGGACCGGTTGTCGTCGGAGCCGTCCCGGTTCTCCTCGCCGTTGGCCTCGTTGTGCTTGTCGTTGTAGGAGACCAGGTCGTGCAGGGTGAAGCCGTCGTGGGCGGTGACGAAGTTGATCGAGGCCCAGGGGCGCCGGCCGCTGTCCTCGTAGAGGTCGGACGAGCCGGTGAGCCGGGAGGCGAACTCGGCGATGCCGTGGTCCTGCCCGCGCCAGAAGTCGCGGACGGTGTCGCGGTACTTCCCGTTCCACTCCGTCCACAGCGGGGGGAAGTTGCCCACCTGGTAGCCGCCCTCACCCAGGTCCCACGGCTCGGCTATCAGCTTGACCTGGGAGACGACCGGGTCCTGCTGGACGAGGTCGAAGAACGACGACAGCCGGTCGACGTCGTAGAACTCCCGGGCCAGGGTCGCCGCCAGGTCGAAGCGGAAGCCGTCCACGTGCATCTCGGTGACCCAGTAGCGCAGCGAGTCCATGATCAGCTGAAGCACGTGTGGATGGCGGACCCGCATGCTGTTGCCGGTGCCGGTGTAGTCCATGTAGTACTGCGGGTCGTCGTCGACCAGCCGGTAGTAGGCCGCGTTGTCGATGCCTCGGAAGCACAGCATGGGGCCCATGTGGTTGCCCTCGGCGGTGTGGTTGTAGACCACGTCGAGGATCACCTCGATGCCCGCCTCGTGCAGGTTGCGGACCATCCCCTTGAACTCCTGCACCTGCCGGCCGTCGCCGCCCGCGGAGGAGTAGCCGTTGTGCGGCGCCAGGAAGGCGATGGAGTTGTAGCCCCAGTAGTTGCGCAGCCCACGACTGACCAGGTGCTCGTCGTGGACGAACTGGTGCACTGGTAGAAGCTCGATCGCCGTCACGCCGAGGCGGCGGTAGTGCTCGATCATCACCGGGTGGGCCACGCCCGCGTAGGTGCCGCGGTACTCCTCGGGCAGGCCCTCGTGCCGCATGGTCAGGCCGCGCACGTGCGCCTCGTAGATCACGGTCTCGTTGTAGGGGCGGCGCGGCGGCCGGTCACCGTTCCAGTCGAAGAACGGGCTGATCACCACGGACTTCATCATGTGCGGCGCGGAGTCGGTCGTGTTCACGCTGTCGGGATCGCCGAAGTTGTAGCCGAAGACGGCCTGGTTCCAGTCGACCTCGCCGTCCACCGCCTTGGCGTACGGGTCGAGCAGCAGTTTGTTGGGGTTGCACCGGTGGCCACGCGCGGGATCATGGGGACCGTGGACCCGGTATCCGTACCGCTGGCCCGGCAGGACCGTCGGCAGGTAGGCGTGCCACACGAACGCGTCGCGCTCCCGCAGCTCGATCCTCCGCTCGGCGCCCACGGCGTCGAACAGACAGAGCTCGACACGCTCGGCGACCTCCGAGAAGATCGCGAAGTTCGTCCCCGATCCGTCAAAGGTGGCACCGAGGGGATAAGGGCTGCCAGGCCAGACCTGCGACATACGCACGAAGCCTACGGCTCACTCCCCGTCGGTGACTTGGGGGCGCGCGAACCCCGACCGGTTCGCCCACTGCCGCCATTGAGGTTTCGTTGATCGCAAGATAATTGATCTTATTAAGGTGATGGTCATGGCGGACGAGGTCGTGTGGATCGTCGTCGCCGGCGCGCTCCTCGTCGGCGAGCTGCTCACGCTCGACCTGGTCCTGGTCATGTTCGCGCTCGCGGCGCTGGTGGGGGCGGGACTCGCCGTCCTGGGGGCCGATCTGATCGTGCAGCTCGTGGGGTTCGCGGTCGCCGCGGCCGGGCTCACGTTCGGCCTGCGGCCCGTCGCCCGCCGCCACCTCACCAGCGGCCCCGTGCTGCGCACCGGGACCGACGCCCTGGTCGGAGTGCCGGCCGTCGTCCTGGAGCGGGTCGACGGTTCGACCGGCCGGGTCCGGCTCGCCGGTGAGGTCTGGTCCGCGCGGTCGTACCCGGCGACGGACGAGTTCGAGGTCGGGGCCACCGTGCGGGTGCTGCGCGTCGACGGTGCCCACGTGATCGTGCACGCGGACGCCGTGCGCCGGGAGCTGGATTAGAGCGCGGCGACACTGCGCGCCGGGAGCTTGAGGAGTGAACATGGGCGGAGTCATCGCCGCCGCGGTCGCGGCACTGGTGGTCCTGATCTTCCTGGCGCGGACCGTGCGGATCGTGCCGCAGGCCCGGGCGATGGTTGTCGAGCGCCTCGGGCGCTACCACCGCACGCTGACGCCGGGCCTGGCGATCGTGCTGCCGATCGTCGACCGGATCCGGGAGCGCATCGACCTGCGGGAACAGGTGGTCAGCTTCCCGCCCCAGCCGGTCATCACCGAGGACAACCTCGTCGTCGGGATCGACACCGTCATCTACTTCCAGGTCACCGACCCGCGCGCGGCCACCTACGAGATCGCCGACTTCATCCGCGCCATCGAGCAGCTCACCGTGACCACGCTGCGCAACGTGATCGGCGGGATGAACCTCGAGGGCACGCTCACCTCGCGCGACCAGATCAACGGGCAGCTGCGCGGGGTGCTCGACGACGCGACCGGCCGGTGGGGCATCCGGGTCAACAGGGTGGAGCTCAAGGCCATCGACCCGCCCCGCTCCATCCAGGACTCGATGGAGAAGCAGATGCGGGCCGAGCGCGACCGGCGGGCCGCGATCCTGACCGCCGAGGGTGTCAAGGCGAGCGAGATCCTGCGGGCCGAGGGCGAGAAGCAGGCCGCGATCCTGCGGGCGGAAGGCCACCGGGAGGCCCAGATCCTCACCGCCGAGGGCGAGGCGAAGGCCATCGGCACCGTCTTCGGCGCCATCCACGAGGGCGACGCGGACCAGAAGCTCCTCGCCTACCAGTACCTGCAGATGCTCCCGCGGCTGGCAGAGGGCCAGGCCAGCAAGCTGTGGATCGTCCCCAGCGAGCTCACCGCCGCCCTAGGCGGCCTGGCCGGGCCGGGCGGCCTGTTCGACGTCGGTGGCCGGGCAGCCGGCCCGTCTGGTCCGGCTGGTCCGTCCGGCCCGGTCGAACCAGCCGGCCCGGCGGGACCAGTCAGCACGGCAGGACCAGTCAGCACGGCAGGACCAGCGGGGTCACACAGCCGGGATCCGGGGCACGTGGCCGGTCCGGGGCCTGCCCGCGACTGACGGGGCGGGACGGGCGGACCGGGCCCGGTGCGGACCCGACCATCGCCCGTGGCCGGCCGGGACGTTGGGTCCGCGCGGCCCGCGGACCAGCCCTTCCGCCGGGGTGGGGGTC
>NZ_UBIZ01000342.1:0-2874 GCF_900465275.1 Parafrankia sp. Ea1.12
TCCGGGGTCCGGCCGGGCCTGCCCCCGTCTCTTCCGCCGTGGGCGGGGCGGGCCTAGAACGGCGGTTCCTCGCTGTAGCCCTGCTCCGTCCGGTCACCGGCGCCGCCGCCGGTGCGGGTCGGGGTGGCGGTGGACCACGGGTCCTCGGTGCGGGTGGTGCCGCGGGCGGCACGGGTGACGGTGGCGGTGGTGAACAGCAGGGACGGGCCGACCTCGTCGACGTCGAGGCCGAACATCGACCGGTGTTCTCCGGCGTCGGTGGTCCAGTGGTGCTGACGCAGACGGCCGGTGACGATGACCCGCGTGCCCTTGGCCAGCGACTCGGCGGCGTGCTCGGCAGCCTGACGCCAGGCGGTGCAGGTCAGGAACATCGCGTCACCGTCGGCCCACTGGTTGGTGGTCTTGTCGTAACGGCGGGGGGTGGAGGCGACGGTGAACCGGCACATCGCCACCCCGGCCGGGGTGAACTTCAGCTCCGGGTCGGCGGTCAGGTTCCCGACGACGGTCAACGGGGTCTCGTTCGCCATGGGTGGGGCTCCCTTCAAATCAGGCGGAAGCGCGTAGGCGCAGCGCGACGGCGGTCAGGACGACGACGACGGCCAGGGCGGCGAGGCCGGCGAGGGTGATCAGGGTTGTGGTCGCGGTGTCGCCGACCGGTCCGGGCATGCGGACGGCGAGGGTGAGCAGGACGAGAGCGACGGCGGGCCGGCGGACGGCCCGCAGGGCGCGGCCGATCGCGTCGAGGGCGGCCCGTGCGGGGCGTATGAGGGTGAGCGCGGCGAGTGCGGCGAGGGTGAGCAGGACGGTCATGGCGGGTCCCCTGGGGGTGTCAGGGCAGGAGCCGGCGGAGGGTGTTGTAGGCGCGGCGGCCGATGCGCAGGCGCAGGCCGGTGTGGTCGCAGTGCCGGCACGGGCGGGTGCGGCGGCCGATGCGGCTGGTGGTGCGGGCGGTGCCGTGGCAGTGCGGGCAGGGGCCGAACGGCCGGACCCAGCACAGCAGGACGTAACCGAGCGTGACAGTGGTGAGGGGGAGGGAGAGGGCGGCTAGCAGTGCGGCGGTGGGGGTCACAAACCGCTCCTTGGGGCGTTTTTGGGCGTGGTTGGCCGTGGGCTGCTATCTGCTAGAGCCCTGGCCAGGGTTGGTGTGGGGTGCTAGGGGATCTGCTAGCGCTAGCAGGGGTGGCCGCTAGCGCTAGCAGCCCCCGACGGGCTACTCCGCCTTCCGTTTGCGGTTACGCTCCGCTACCACGGCGAGGATCGCGGTGTGGGAGATCCCGCGCCGGGTGACGGCCTTGCCGTCGATGCGGCGGCCGACGTCGACGGGGGTGATGCCGTGCGGCTTGAGTGCGGCGGTGAGCTGGGCGGACTCCCATCCGCTGTAGACGTCGGGGCGCAGGTCGGCCAGGCGGGCGCACAGGTTCTCGTTCCACGCCTTGTCCTCGCCTGTCGGCCAGACGGCGGCGACGTCGGCGATCACGTCGGCGGCCGGGGCGGTGGTGCGGGTCTGCTCCGCCGGTGCGGGCAGGGTGCCTGCTCCGGTTCGCAGCTCGACAGCGCGGGCGATGATCCGGTCGGCCTGGTCGCCGTCGACGTAGTAGGAGCGGTTCGCCTGCGGCTTGCCGAAGCCGGCGAGGATGCCCCACCCGGCTTGCACGACGGGCTCGAAGACGGTGGCGCGGTAGCCGTTCTTGTAGGCCGACGTGCCGAGGATCATGTCGTTCGCGGTCTGGTCGGCCACCGACAGGCAGTAGCGGCTGTTGACGTTGCGGGTGATCCCGGTCGGCAGGCTGTCCTTGTCCGGGATCTGCGTGCCGAGCATGAGGATCACACCGAGGGCGCGGCCGAGCTTGATGCACTTCTCCGCGTACTCGGCAGCGTCCTTGCCCCACTGCGACCGGAACAGCTCCTGTGCCTCGTCGATCCACACGACCAGCGGGTGCAGCCCGGACCCCTTCAGCGACGCCAGTTCCGGGGTCACCTTGTTCTCCGGGGCCTTGCCCGCGGCGGCGTAGAACGCGATCCGCTCGGAGCGGCGCCGGCATTCGTCGTACAGCCACTTGAGCATCGCCGCGCAGGCTTCCAACGTGTCGTCGTCGAAGCCGTTGCCGTACTCGGTCATCACCGGCGCCGCCGGGGCGAAGTCCCCCACGCCTTTCAGTTCGTAGCCGCGGATCTCCACCCGGATGTCGAGGGCGGCGGCGAGCACGAGCAGCCGCAACGCGAACGTCTTCCCACTGCCGGGCTGGCCACCGAACAGCCAGTTCCGCGACATCAGCGACACGTCGACCGTGGTCATCCGCGGGGTGGTCGCGAACGCGAACGGCTTGAACACGTCCACCTGCCCGGCCTTGGCCAGCGGCCAGGCGGGCTGGCGCATCGCGGACGCAGGCTGGTAACCGACCCACAGCGCCAACCGCCCCGTGTGGCCGGGGGCAGGGTCGGGCCACACCTGGTCCAGCGGCAGCCGCAGACCGGACGCCAACCGGCCACGCCGGGCGATGACCTCACCTGCTTCGACCCCGTAGGGCAGGTCGACGATGGCCAGGTGCCCGGGGCCGTCGCGGTGGATCTCCACCGGGAAGCTGATCGCGCCGGGGTTCTTCGCCACTGCCGAGTTGATCCCCGCGATACCGAGCGAGGTCAGGGCGCGGCGGACGAGTTCGGCGGTGAGCTTGCGGTAGGTCTCCCCCGTGGTGACGCGGTCGGTGATCGGCCGGTCCGCGGGACGTCCCAACCGGGCGCAGGCCACTAGGGTCTGTTCCAAGTTCGGATCATGGGGTTGGCAGGGTGCGTAGCCAGAGGATGGATCCGCGCAGGTGGAGTCCTGCGGCGTAGCTTTCGGGTGTCTTGTCGTAGCGGGTGGCCAGACCCCGC
>NZ_UBIZ01000586.1:0-6427 GCF_900465275.1 Parafrankia sp. Ea1.12
GGCCGTACCTCGGGCGCGGGCTGCCCCCAGCCGGAGCGGTCCGCCGCGCTGCCAACCACCCGGGCGGGGCTGCCGATGCGCGTCCCAGCGGCCGGTGGCACCCGGTCCGGCGGCACGGAAGCGGAGCACATCCCGGGCCCGGCGGTACGGGGCGGCACGCCGGACCGCTCCGGCTGGGGGCAGCCCGCGCCCGAGGTACGGCCGGAGTGGATCCGGGGCCGGCTCTCCCGGCTGTACGAAGGTGTGAACCACGCCCGCGACACCGATGCCACCGATGCCACCGATTCCCGTACCACCGGCTCCCGCGGCCTCGGGGGGCCCGGCGCGTCCCCTCCGGTCGTGCCCCCCGGCGCGACCCGGGCCGAACGTCCGTTCGGCTCACCCCTCGATAGGCTGGAGGACGAGTGACCGAGACGATCCCCGACAGCCCGTCACTGGACTGGCTGATCAACAATTTCGTCGATCAGGTACCGGGCGTCGCCAACGCCATCGTCGCGTCGTCCGACGGGCATCTCCTCGCCGTCTGTGACGGTTTCCCACGGGAGCAGGCCGGCCAGCTCGGCACCATCGCCTCCGGTCTTTTCAGCCTCACCCTGGCGGCGGCCGAGTTCGTGGACGGGGGCTCTGTCACACAGACGATCGTGGAGATGGCCCAGGGCTCCATGCTGTTGATGGCCGTCGGCGACGGATCGTGCCTCGCCGTCCTCGCGAGCAACACCTGCGACATCGGACTGGTCGGCTACGAGATGACAGTGCTGGTCAAGCGCACCCGCGACGCCTTGACCCCGGCCAGACGCCACGAACCACCCGCGGGCCTCTAGCGGGACGGGAGCTCGCACCCGGTGACCGACGACTGGTCAGATCCATCCGGCGAACTCGTCCGGCCCTACACAGCCACCCGCGGGCGGGCTCACGCCAGCCGCCTGCTCGCACTCGAGGCGATGGTCTGCACGACCGCGCACGGGCGGCGCCGGCATCCGGAGCTGCTCCTCGACGAACGTTCGATCGTCGAGATGTGCCTGCGCCCGCAGTCCGTGATCGAGATCGCGGCGGAGCTGCGGCTACCGGTCGGCGTCGTGCGGGTGCTGGTGACGGACGCCGAGTCGGCGGGTCTGGTGGAGATCTCGCAGCTCGACACGACCGACGCGACCCAGGAGGTTGGGCTGCTCGGCCGGGTGCTCACCGGCCTGCGGCGCCTGTGACGCCTGGGCTCCCGGGGATGTCGGTGCCGTCTGGGACGTGCTGACCGGGACGTGCCACGCGGCGCCGGTTCCCGACCCCATGTGTTACAGACTCATGACGGACAGGTAATTTCCCGAGAACCCGCGTGTTCTGCGACCACCCACACTCGGCACGGGCACGCGTGCCTCACACCGAGCCGAGGACCCGGGTCACCTCGATCTCCACCACGACCCGGTCGGGGTTCACGCGAGGGGTGCGGTACCGCTCGGCGTAACGGCGCTCCGCCTCGGCGACCGACGCGGGATCGTCCCGGACGACCGCCAACCCCTCAAGCGTCGACCACCGCCCGCCGTCGACCTGACACACCGCGACCGGCACACCGACCCGACCCGACGCCGCCACGGACGCACCGCCAACCGGCTCCACACCTCGGTCGGCCAGGGAGTTCCACAGCGGCCGACCGGGCATTTCTCCGTCAACAGAAGGCTTTTCGCCCGCGCCGGAAGTCGTGGGAGGAACCGCCGCGACCCGCGAGCCCGCGTCCGCCACCGCGACCCGCCCGGCTGCGTCCAGCCCGCCGCGCCCGGCCAGCAGCCTGACCTTGCGTGACCGGCGGGATGTGATCACTCTGGCGACACCGGCCTGCGCGTCCAGCGTGACGCCCACAGCGATGACGTGCGGCGTGCCGTCCAGGCGCACCGTCGTCAGGGTGCACAGATGCCGCTCACGCCAGAAGTCGAGGAACGCGGCGCCCCGGCCGCGCAGGTCGTTGGACACCCCTACACCCTCTCACCAGGCGCGACAGCGGTTACTTATCCGTAAACGCGGAACATACACCACTCATAAACCGCGATTGCGGCTGTATCGTGCATCCGTGCCGATGATCCGAGCCTCTCGCAGGTCCACCCGCGTTTCGCGCCTCGCCGTCCCCCTCGTCCTCGTGCCCGCCCTCGCGCTCGTCGCCGCCGGCTGCGGGTCCGACGATGACACCGCGACCCCGGCCGCCGCGACCACCGGTGCCGCGCCGGAATCCCACTCCATCACGGTCTTCGCCGCCGCGTCGCTCACCGAGACGTTCACCGAGCTCGGCAAGCAGTTCGAGGCCGCCCACCCGGGGACGAAGGTCGAGTTCTCCTTCGCGGCCAGCTCCGCGCTGGCGCAGCAGATCAACTCGGGTGCCCCGGCGGACGTCTTCGCCTCGGCGAGCCCGAAGAACATGACCGAGGTCGTGGACGCGGGCCACGCCAAGGACCCGACGACCTTCGCGACGAACTCACTCGAGATCGCGGTACCCAAGGACAACCCGGCCAGGATCGACGACATCGGCGACCTCGACACGCCCGGTGTGAAGGTCTCGCTGTGCGAGGCACAGGTGCCCTGCGGCGTCGCCGCCACCACGGTCCTCGACAAGGCGGGCGAGAAGGTCACCCCCGTCACCTACGGTCAGGACGTCAAGGCCGTACTGACGTCCGTGCGCCTCGGTGAGGTGGACGCCGGCCTGGTGTACCGCACCGACGTGGCCGCCGCCGGCGCCGACGTGGTCGGCGTGGAGATCCCGGCGAACGTCAACGCGACGACCAGCTACCCGATCGCGGTGCTGACCGACTCCGACGAGACCGAGACCGCGCAGCAGTTCGTCGACTCGCTGCTGTCCACCGAGGGCGTGAAGGTGCTCACCGAGGCGGGATTCGGTCCGCCGGCGTGACTCTGGGCCGTCCGGCACGGCAGGTGGCCGGTTCGACACCACCCGTGCCCGCCGCGGTGACCGGTGGTGTCGAACCGGAGCTCCCCCGACGCGGCGACGGCGCCGGCCGGGGCCGGCGGGGCAGCCGGGGCGCGCGGCGCGAGGTGCGCGTCCGCGCTCCCTGGCCGCTCGCCGTGCCGGCGGCGCTCGCCACCGTGTTCCTCCTGCTGCCACTCGTCGCACTGATCATCAGGGCTCCCTGGGAGGCGCTGCCCGATCTGCTGAGCGATCCCTCGACCGGGCACGCGCTGTGGCTGTCGGTGCGCACCGCCACCGTGACGACCGTGCTCTGCGTCCTGTTCGGGGTGCCGCTGGCCTGGGCGCTGGCGCGGGGCTCCTTCCCGGGGCGGGGCCTGCTGCGCGCGCTGGTCACCATCCCGCTGGTGCTGCCGCCGGTCGTCGGCGGCGTCTCGCTGCTGCTCGTACTGGGCCGGCGCGGCCTCGTCGGCAACCGCCTCGACGACTGGTTCGGCGTCACGATCCCGTTCACGACCAACGCCGTGATCATCGCGCAGACCTTCGTCGCGCTGCCGTTCCTGGTGCTGTCGGTCGAGGGCGCCCTGAGCGCCGCCGACCGCCGCTTCGAGGACGCGGCGGCCACCCTCGGCGCCGGCCGGGCGACGGCCTTCTTCCGGGTGACCCTGCCGATGGTCGCGCCGGCGGTCGCCGCCGGTGCCGTGCTGAGCTGGGCGCGGGCCCTGGGCGAGTTCGGCGCGACGATCACCTTCGCCGGCAACTTCCCGAAGACCACCCAGACGATGCCCCTCTCGGTCTACCTGGCGATGGAGACCGACCCCGACGCCGCCGTGGCACTGTCTCTGGTGCTGCTGGTGGTCAGCATCGTCGTCCTGGTCGCCCTGCGTGGCCACTGGTGGGACGCCCGACGAACGCAGCGCCTCGCATGACGGAGAAATCCACGGGCCTGGACGCCCGCATCGGCGTCGACCTGGGCACCCTGCGCCTCGACGCCGCGCTGACCGTCGCCCCCGGGCGCACGCTCGCCGTCCTCGGGCCCAACGGCGCCGGCAAGACCACGCTGCTGCGCGCGCTGGCCGGCCTCGTCCCGCTACGCCACGGGCAGATCACCCTGGACGGGACGGTGCTCGACGAGCCGGCATCCGGGCGGTACGTCCCCCCGGAGCGGCGCGACGCCGGCTACGTCTTCCAGGACTACCTGCTCTTCCCGCATCTCAGCGCGGTCGACAACGTGGCGTTCGGGCCCCGGGTCCGCCACCGGACCCGGCGCGGCCCGGCCCGCGCGGCGGCGCTGGAATGGCTGGCCCGCCTGGGCCTGGCCGAGTTCGCGCACCTGCGCCCCGCCGCGCTGTCCGGCGGGCAGGCGCAACGGGTGGCACTCGCCCGGGCCCTCGCCCCCGGGCCCGGGATGCTGCTGCTCGACGAGCCCCTCTCCGCCCTGGACGCCGGCACCCGGCTCGAGGTCCGCGCCGAGATCCGCGCCCTGCTCCCCACCCTGGACGTCCCGGTCGTGATGGTCACCCACGACCCGGTGGACGCCCTGACCCTGGCCGACGAGGTGGCCGTCCTCGAGGGCGGCCGGGTGGTCCAACGAGGCGAGCCGGCCGAGGTGATCACGCGCCCGCGCACGCCGTACGTGGCCCGCCTCGCCGGCCTGAACCTCTACCCGGGAACCGCCGCGAACGGCACGGTCACCCTCGGCCCGACAGCCGGCGGCGACCCTCGCACCGCCGGTGCCGGGGGCGGCGGAGGTCTGCCGGGCGCACCGGTGCACGGGGCGCTCCGGGTGGCCCCGAACACTCCGCCCGGAGCGGTGCTGGTCGCGTTGCGGCCCGCCGAGGTCGGCGTCCACCTGCAGGAGCCGCCGCCCGAGACCCGGGTGAACGTCCTGACCGGGCCGGTGGCCTCCGTCGAGGCGCTCGGCGACCAGGTCCGGGTGCTCGTCGCCAGCACCCCGGCCGTGCGGGCCGAGATCCCGGCCGCGCGACTGGGCCTGCTCCGGCTGGTCCGCGGAACACCGGTCTGGCTCACGGTGCACGAGGACGCTCTCGACGTCTACCCCAGCAACGGCGCCACGATGTGATCCCCGCCCACAGTCACAATTCCCGTCAATCAGACAAAAGCTCCGCGCATCGGGCGGCCCGCTCGCCCTTTGATTTCCTTCTCGCCCTTTCGGACCGGATTCGGCCGAGATCGGCCCCCGAAACAGCGAGGAAGAAACCAAAGGGCGAGTAACTGAGCCGAGTTTTCGGTCAGGTTGTGATCGGCCCCGGTAAACGACGGGGTTTCGGTCGCGCCGGATGGCAGGGTCCGATGGCTCGGTGGGCCTGGGGCCGCTGCGTCTCGCGGCGAGGTGCCCCTGGTCGCACCCTGCCATGCAACGACTGGAACCCTGCCAGTCACCGGGGGTGATCACACTTCATACCCCGGCCCTTCAGCATTACGTCCTGTGCGCCGAGCCTCCCCGTGTGTGTCACGGGCTGTCGGGTACCTCATTGCAATGATGTGTGTCAGGAAGGCCCTCGTCTGCGTCATGACAGCCGGCGTGCTTGGCGTCGGAACACCCACGGCGTTCGCTGCCAGCACCGGCCTGGACGCCGCCACCGCGGAAAGGATCATCAACGACGCCCAGGTTGCGGCACTGGACTACACCGGCGGCGGTCATGTCCAGAGCGTCAGCCTCGACCCCGACTACGTCACTGTCAGCGTTCTCAAACTCGACGGCGACGAAGCCACCATCACCATGAACCGGGACTACAGCATCCAATCCGTCTACATCAGCTGATCGGGCGGCCGTTGCTACGCGACGATCGTCGACAGCCCCCCGGGCCGGGGGCACGCCCGCGGGATCGTCCTCGGCTGACGCACCGCGGGCAGCGTAAGCGAGATCCCCGACAGGGCGGAAGTACGCTGCCCGTGGTCCCTGGGGCGTGCCACCGAGCCCCCTCCGTAGACCCCGCGTAGGGGGCTCCGAACGTCCTCCGGCTCTTGGAGCCGGAGGACGTTCGCCGGCCGTGGTGGTACTGGTCAGGGGCAGTGCGGGGTCCTCCGCAGCTCGCCCAGACTCACCGCCGTAGAACGTGACGGAGCGTCGCTCCTTTTCAGGCGTCGCCGTATCTGGCCTCGCGTCGGTGGTGGTGGCCCGTCGCTGGTCCTGCGTCATCGGATCTGACCTGGTCGCCCGTCAGGAGAGTTGACACACAGCGCCACCCCGATGGTCAACGCGTTCCGAGGTGTGACCGCTCTCGGTGGTTGGCAGGGATCCGGTCACGCTGTTCGGCGAGGGCAGTGCGACCTTCAAGATCGCCGGCAAATTGTGTGGCGGGGCGTGGCGGTCTCTGCTCAGGTTGTCAGATTCAGACAGCGCTACGACGATTTCGCTGACTGGTACGACGCTTAGAGCGTGTCTTGTGTGGCGGCTCCGGGTACATATCTGATCATGGATGTGATGGAGAGCAGCCTCGCTCTGCGGCTGGTCCCGGACGATCTGTGGGAGCTGGTGGAACCGCTGCTGCCCCGGTTCGA
>NZ_UBIZ01000345.1:0-2485 GCF_900465275.1 Parafrankia sp. Ea1.12
CTCCCTCCCAGGTCCCAGACCTTCGCCCGCCCGAGTTCCGGGGCTGCCGCCCGCCCTGGTCCTGACCCTTACCCACGGCGAGCCCGGCCCCCGCCCACCGCACACCGGGCCCGCGCGGCCGGGCGACACACCGGTGACACCAAGATCGTGCTCCAACGCAACATCTCATCGACACCAGGGCGACATCCGGGCGACATCCCGGCACGGTGGCACCCACATTCGACGACCGCCCCGATCGTCCGCTAGAGTGCTACCTGCACCGCCAAGCGGGACGCCAGCCAGATCGGCGCCCCACCTGCTCGTGGTAAATTCCTCCTCGTAGCAGAAGCAGCAGCGGAGCATGCGGACGTGGCTCAGTGGTAGAGCATCACCTTGCCAAGGTGAGGGTCGCGGGTTCGAATCCCGTCGTCCGCTCGGAAGCGGTGTGGTCAGAAGTAAAGCCATCACGGCCTTTCACGGCGGAGTGGCCGAGTGGTTTAGGCAAGGGCCTGCAAAGCCCTGTACGCGGGTTCGATTCCCGCCTCCGCCTCTGATCAGGTTCCGGGCGATTAGCTCAGTGGGAGAGCGCTACCTTGACACGGTAGAGGTCACTGGTTCAATCCCAGTATCGCCCACCACCCGCGCTATCAGCGCAAACGGCCATCCCTCAGGGGATGGCCTTTCTGGTTTCCCGGGCCCCTGCGTGCACCAGGCGAACATCATGATTCACTTGCGACACGCGGCCGAGGCGCACAGCCCGGACCATCGGCGCGCCCACCGCGACAGCCCGAAGCCGGCCAGCCCGCCGACCCTCGGGGCCGGCTAGCCCGTGGCCGGCCCGGCCACGCCGGTCGGGGCGCCGGACGGGCCGCCAGACGGGGCGCTGACCAGGAAGGCCGCGAGGCCGTCGACGATGCCCTCGGCCGCCCGCTGCCGCCAGGCGGCGTCGCTGATCCGCCCGGCGTCGCCCGGGTTGTGCATGTTTCCGCACTCGAGGAAAACCTTGGGAACACGGGAGAGATTGAGCCCGCCCAGATCCGAGCGGACCGTGATCCCGTCGTCTCCCAGATAGTCCGCCCGACGCTGGCCGGTCGCCGCGCCGAAGGAGCCGCGCAGCAGATCCGCCAGCCGCGCCGAGGCGGTGAGAATGCCCCCGTTTCCACCGTCCGGACTGGCCGCAGGCGCGATGACGTGAAATCCGCTGCCTTCGGGCGGCCCGCCGTCGGCGTGAATGGAGACCACAGCCTCCGCGCCGGCCGCATTTCCGATCCGGGCCCGCTCGTCGACGCAGGGACCGACGCCCGTGTCGTCATTGCGGGTGAGTATCACCGTCGCCCCGCGCGAGCGCAGCAGGCCCGCGGCCCGGGTCGCCACGTCGAAGGTGAATGCGTGCTCCGGATATCCGGCGTCGGTCTCCGCGCCGGCGGTGTCGCATTCCTTCTGGAACCCGCCGGCGTCGACGAGGCGGTTGATGGCCGATCCCGCGGCACCGTTCCCGCCGTTGTGGCCCGGGTCGAGCACGATCGTCCGCCCGGTCAGCGCATGGGGATCACGCAGGGGCACCGCCGTGGATGCCGCCTGGGGCGACCGGGGTGGATCCGACGACCCGGGCCAGAAGGCCATCCCGGCCAGCGCGACAGCGATGGCGACCAGGGATGCCACGCCGAGCAGCACGTAGGGCGAAACTCTCCTTGGCGTGTACCCGGGCATGTCAGCCCCCGATTCTGTCCGCCCCCTCCTGGACACGGCCCGTCCAGCGTCCGGCGTTGACTGGAGCGAGATCGACAGGGCTGGGCCGGAAGACCGGAAAGTCCGAACCGACCGTACGCGACCGACCGCCTCGCCGACTCATCGGGACCGGCCTCGACCGGGGCGCGGCTGGTCCTGGCCGAGGCATCCAGCGGTCTCGGCCAGCGGCGGCCGGGCACGACCTCGTCAGGGTTGCTCGGTGACGAAGTCGATCAGCCGCTCGACGGCCCCGAGCAGGCCCGGTTCGAGGTCGGCGTACGAGTCGACGGCGCCCAGCACCCGGCGCCACATGTCGGCCGGCTCGGCGACCCCCAGCGCCCGGCAGACGCCTTCCTTCCACTGCTGCCCGCGCGGCACCCGCGGCCAGGCTTCGATCCCGACCGAGGAGGGCTTCACCGCCTGCCAGATGTCGATGTAGGGGTGCCCGGTGACGAGCACGTGCGCGCCCGCGACCGACGCGGCGATGCGGCTCTCCTTCGCCCCCGCCACGAGATGGTCGACGAGGACACCCAGCCGGCGCCCGGCCGCCGGCTGGAAGCTCGCGACGATCGACGGCAGGTCGTCCACGCCGTCCAGCGGCTCGACGACGACGCCCTCGATCCGCAGGTCGTCGCCCCACACCCGCTCGACCAGCGCGGCGTCATGCAGGCCCTCGACGTAGATGCGGCTGGCGCGGGCCACCCGCGCCGGCAGGCCGGGGACGGCGATCGATCCCGAGGCGGTACGGCTGGGCCGGGCGGGCGCGGCCCAGCCGTAC
>NZ_UBIZ01000346.1:0-249 GCF_900465275.1 Parafrankia sp. Ea1.12
GGCACGTTCCTGACCGTGCTGATCAACCCGAAGGTCACCGGTGCCCCGCGGCGGGCCGCGCTGCTCACCGCCGCGAAGGCCGGCACCGACCTCGACCCGGACGAGGCGCACCTGGCCCGGGTCGTCGAGTACGACATCCCCGACCGGGCCGGGGGCGGCACCGGCGAACTGGTCGTCGTGCTCACCACCATCCTCGACCCACGTGACGCCCGGGCCGACGAGATCGCCGCCGGCTACAACGAGCGGTGG
>NZ_UBIZ01000125.1:0-225 GCF_900465275.1 Parafrankia sp. Ea1.12
CCCGGCTCGCCCGCTCGTACCACGGCGAACCGGCCAGCTTCGGGTAGGCGACCCAGCTCACCTCGTCGCGCGCCCGCAGCCACTCGGCGACCCGCTGGGCGTTGGCGCTGTGCCGCTCCATCCGCAGCGACAGCGTCTCCAGGCCCTGCAACAGCAGGAACGCGTTCATCGGCGCCAGCGCGGGGCCGAGGTCGCGCAGCAGCCGCGCGCGGGCCCGCAGGATGA
>NZ_UBIZ01000044.1:0-248 GCF_900465275.1 Parafrankia sp. Ea1.12
TTCTCTTCGGCCGTTCGTCGGCGTCAAAGGACATCGAGTTGCTCGTGCTGCGGCATGAGGTCGCGGTGCTGCGCCGCACCCAGCCCAAGCCCCGGTGGGACTGGGCGGACCGGGCGGTCCTCGCCGCACTGATCCGACTCCTGCCCAGAGCGCTGCGGGCGCACCGGCTGGTCGCGCCCGGCACCGTTCTGCGGTGGCACCGCCGCCTGGTCACACGGAAGTGGACCCACCCGCAGCGGACGGGACGG
>NZ_UBIZ01000347.1:0-684 GCF_900465275.1 Parafrankia sp. Ea1.12
CGACATCAGGTGGCGGTGCTGCGCCGGCAGGTGAACCGCCCGACGCTGGAACCGGCGGACCGGGTGATCCTCGCAGCCCTGTCCCGGCTGCTGCCCCGGGCTCGGTGGGGTTCGTTTTCGTCACCCCAGCCACCGTGCTGCGCTGGCACCGTGACCTCCTCGCACGCAAACGGACCTACCCGCGGAAGTCGCCCGGTCGGCCGCCGGTCCGCCGGGAGATCCGCGAGCTGGTCCTGCGCCTCGCACGGGAGAACCCGACCTGGGGCCACCGCAGGATCCAGGGAGAACTCGCCGGGCTGGGCTACCCGGTCGGAGTCGCCACCGTCTGGCGGATCCCGCACCGCGCCGGCATCGACCCCGCACCCCGCCGGGCCGACACCTCCTGGCGCACCTTCCTGTCCGCCCAGGCCTCCAGCCTGCTGGCCTGCGACTTCTTCACCGTGGACACCGTGTTCCTGCAACGGATCTACGTGTTCTTCGTCGTCGAACACGCCACCCGCCACGTCCATGTTCTCGGGACCACGAAGCACCCGACCGCAGCCTGGGTCACCCAGCAGGCACGGAACCTACTGATGGACCTCGACGAACGTGGCCACCGGTTCCAGTTCCCCCTCCGTGACCGCGACACCAAGTTCACGGCTTCCTTCGACGCCGTCTTCACCGGAGCCGGCATCGACGTGGTCA
>NZ_UBIZ01000349.1:0-15627 GCF_900465275.1 Parafrankia sp. Ea1.12
GGGCGGGAGAGTCCGGCCGGGCGGGGGTCCGTCGGTCGACGGCGCCGTCCCGGGGCACGGGCGGAGCGCGGGCCGCCGCGGACGCGGTGCGTGCGGAGCTGCGCCGCCGTCTGGAGCCCAGTCTGGCGACAGCCGGCTTCGACCTTGAGGACATCTCCGTCACGCGGGCCGGGGCACGCAGCGTGGTCCGCGTCGTCGTGGACCGGGACGGCGGCGTCGATCTCGACGCCGTCGCGGACGCCAGCCGGCTCGTCTCGGCGGTCCTGGACGGCGAGGACGTCGGCACCGGTGGTGCTGACGGTGCTGGCGGTACCGGTGGCGCCGCGGGTGGCTCGGGCGCGAGCCCGATCTCCGGGGCCTACGTGCTCGAGGTGACCTCGCCCGGGGTCGACCGGCCGCTGGTGGAGCCGCGGCACTGGCGTCGCGCGGTCGGCCGGCTGGTGGTGGTCCGCCGGGCGGACGGCGTCGAGGTCGAGGGCCGGGTGCTCTCCGCCGACGACGAGGGCGCCGATCTGGCGGTGCCGACGGCCCCGGCCCGGCGTGGGCGTCCCGTGCGCCGGCGGATCGAGCGGGTGGTCTACGCGACCGTGGCACGCGCGGCGGTTCAGGTCGAGTTCGGGTCGGCGACCGACGCCGACGGCGACGGCGACACCGATGTTGACGCCGATGCCGGCGCCGCGCTCCCCGCCGGCGCAGATCTCGGCCTTGACGCCGAGAGCGATGTCGATCTCGACGAGGGTCTCGAGGACGACGAGGGTCTCGAGGACGAGGACGAGGACGATGAGGACGGTCCTGAGGACGAGTACGGCGCCGCCGGCGGTGGCGCCCCCGCCGCGTCGGCGGCGGACGAGGTAGTGGAAGATCATGGTGCCGTGGACACGGAAGCGGGCCTGATCGGCCGGCCCGGCAAGGAGATGAACCGGTGAAGCTCGACGTCGCTGCGCTGCGGGGAATCGAGCGCGAGAAGGAGATCGCCTTCGACACGCTCGTCGAGGCGATCGAGACCGCGTTGTTGACCGCCTACAAGCACACCACCGGATCCGCCGACGACGCTCGGGTGGTGATCGACCGGACCAGCGGCGAGGTCGCGGTCTTCGCGCGGGAGAGCGGCCCGGACGGGACGTCCCGCGAGTGGGACGACACCCCGGCGGACTTCGGTCGGATCGCCACGATGACCGCCAAGCAGGTCATCATGCAGCGCCTGCGCGAGGCCCAGCAGGAGGTCACCTACGGCCAGTACGCCGACCGCGAGCACGAGGTGGTCTCGGGCGTGGTCCAGCATCACGAGCAGCGGGCCGGTTCCCGCGTCGTGCTGGTCGATCTCGGCACGGTGGAGGGCGTGCTGCCCCCGGCCGAGCAGGTTCCCGGCGAGCGCCTGGAGCACGGTGACCGGATCAAGTGCTACGTGGTGCACGTGGCCCGCGGGATGCACGGCCCGACGGTCACCCTCTCGCGGACCCATCCAGAGCTGGTGAAGGGCCTGTTCCGGTTGGAGGTGCCCGAGGTCGCCGACGGCACGGTCGAGCTCGCCGCGATCGCCCGCGAGGCCGGTCACCGCACGAAGATCGCGGTGCGTTCGAAGGCGGCCGGGGTGAACCCGAAGGGCGCCTGCATCGGCCCGATGGGCAGCCGGGTGCGTGCCGTGATGGCGGAGCTGCACGGAGAGAAGATCGACATTGTCGACTGGTCGGCGGATCCCGCGTCCTTCGTGGGCAGCGCGCTCTCGCCGGCCAGGGTGTCCCGGGTGGAGGTCACCGACCTGGCGAGCCGTTCGGCGCGGGTGGTCGTTCCCGACTACCAGCTCTCGCTCGCGATCGGCCGGGAGGGGCAGAACGCCCGGCTGGCCGCCCGGCTCACCGGATGGCGGATCGACATCCACTCCGACACCGAGGGTAGCGAGCCGCGCGCGGAGCGGCCGGCCGGGGAGGCCCCCCGTCGTCCGGGGACGGGGACCGGGCCCCGGAGGTCCTCCGCGACGGGCGGCCACTCTCGGGGCGCAACGGGATAGACTTGATGTGGCGCGCCGTGCGGAGCCGACTGCCATGCAGAGCCGAGTCGTTTTGCCGGGTCGATTTGCAGGGTCCAGTGGTCCTGGAGGGTCCAGTGGTCCTGCAGAGCTCAGTCGTCCTGCAGACCCGAGTCCTCGAGTGACCCCCGACCGAGCACCACGTTCGAACGCCGAGCGGGGTTCTCTCCGGGACTCTGGACCGATTCGTACCTGTGTCGGTTGTCGAACCCGGGCGGCGCGGTCGAGCCTGTTGCGTATCGTCGTAATCGGCGGGGAGCTCCTTCCGGACGTTCGCCGTCGGATGCCTGGCCGGGGCGCCCATGTGCACCCCGATCCGGCTTGCGTCGATCTCGCGGAGCGCCGCAAGGCGTTCCCGCGGGCGCTCAGGGTTGCGGGGCCGCTCGGGCTGAAGCAGGTCAGAGCGCACCTGGAACAGCGCACGCGCAACGTGTGCATGTAGAACAGTGGTACGGCCCGCGTGTCCTGACGCGGGGGCCGGTGGGACAGCGGAGCGGCGGCCAGGGCCGAGAGATCGGTCCCGGGTGGCCGCGCCGGCAGGCGACGCCAGATCGACGTCGACACGGAAGCAGGTCGAGACAGCGATGACCGCGCAGTGAGAACGCAGCCATGATCACGACCGGCAGGTAACGAGGTCACGCGGGCACGGACCGCGGGCCGAAAGAAGGAGCACCGTGGCAGGAAAGGCCCGCGTACACGAGCTTGCGAAGGAGCTCGGCGTCGACAGCAAGACCGTGCTCGCCAAGCTCAAGGATCTCGGTGAGTTCGTGAAGTCCGCCTCGTCCACAGTCGAGGCACCCGTGGTTCGGAAACTGAAGGAAGCCTTCCCCGCGGAAGGCTCCGCTCCGTCCTCGCGTCCCGGCGGTCGTCCGGGCAACGGCGCGCGACCGATGCCGCCGCCCCGTCCGGGGCCCGCCATCGGCCGTCCCGGCCCAGGTTCCGGCACCGGTCCCCGGCCCGGCCCTGGTGGCCGTCCGGTTCCCGGTCGCCCCGGTCCGGCCCCGCTGCCCGGGGCATCGCGCCCGTCCACCCCGACGGCCGCGCCCCAGTCCCAGCCGGCTCAGTCCCAGCCGCCCCAGTCCCAGCCGGTGGCGCCGCAGCCGTCGCAGGCTCCGCGCCCCGCCGCGGCCGCGGCATCCGCCGCGCCGCCCGTGGCGCCGGCCCCGGCACCCTCGGCTCCCGCCCCGGCTCCGGTCACCTCGGCCCCGACGGCCGCCACGCCGCCGGCCGCACCGCAGCGGCCGGCTCCCGGTGGCCCGCGTCCGGGTCCCGCCGCGCCGGGTCGTCCGCGTACCGGCGGCCCCGCTGGTCCTGGTGGCCCCGGCGGCGGCCCGCGTCCCGGGCCCCGGCCCGGCCCGCGGCCGGCCGCGCCCGGTAACAACCCCTACACCTCCCCGGCGGCCGGCCCGCGTGCCGCGTCCGGTCAGGGTGGTTCCCCCTCGGCACCGCCGCGTCCCGGCGCGCCGCGTCCGGGCGGTCCGCGTCCGGGCGGTCCGCGTCCGGGTGGGCCCGGTGGCCAGCGTCCGTCGCCGGGGCAGATGCCCCCGCGTCCGGGCGGCTCCGGCGGTCCCCGGCCGACCCCGGGCCAGATGCCCCCGCGTCCTGGTGGCTCCGGTGGCCCGCGGCCGAACTCGAACATGTTCCAGCCCCGTCCGGCAGGTGGCGCCCCGGGCCGTCCCGGTGGCGGTGGCGGCCCCGGCCGTCCCGGTGGCGGTGGCGGTGGCCCGCGTCCCGGTGGCGGTGGGTTCGCTCCCCGTGGGGGAGCCCCCGGCCGTCCCGGTGGCGGCGGTGGCGCTCCGGGTCGTCCCGGTGGCGGCGGTCCCGGTGGCGGCGGTCGTCCGGCCGCCGGTGGCCGTGGTCGCGGCGGGACGACGGCGGGTGCCTTCGGTCCTGGTGGCCGTGGGCGTCCCGGCCGGCAGCGCAAGTCCAAGCGCGCGAAGCGGCAGGAATGGGAGAGCGGGCTCGAGGCGCCGCGCATGGGGGCGATGGTCCCGCGCGGTAACGGGCAGGCGATCCGGCTGCCGCGTGGCGCGTCGCTCGCCGACTTCGCGGACAAGATCGACGCGAACCCCGGTGCCCTCGTCCAGGTGGTCTTCACCCAGCTCGGCGAGATGGTCACGGCGACGCAGTCCTGCACGGACGAGACCCTGCAGCTGCTCGGTGTGACCCTGGGCTACGAGGTCCAGATCGTCAGCCCCGAGGACGAGGACAAGGAGCTGCTGGAGAGCTTCGACCTGTCCTTCGGCGGCGACTACGCCGACGACGTCGAGCTGTCGGCCCGTCCGCCGGTGGTGACCGTCATGGGTCACGTCGACCACGGCAAGACGAAGCTGCTCGACGCGATCCGGTCCACGGACGTCGTCGGCGGCGAGGCCGGTGGCATCACCCAGCACATCGGCGCCTACCAGGTTCGCGCGGTGGTGGACGGGACCGAGCGCCCGATCACCTTCATCGACACCCCGGGCCACGAGACCTTCACCGCGATGCGTGCCCGTGGTGCGCAGGTGACGGACATCGTGGTCCTGGTGGTGGCCGCCGACGACGGTGTGAAGCCGCAGACGATCGAGGCGCTGAACCACGCGCAGGCGGCCAACGTGCCGATCGTGGTGGCGGTGAACAAGGTCGACAAGGAGGGCGCGGACCCGGCGAAGGTTCGCGGCCAGCTCACCGAGTACGGCCTGGTCGCGGAGGAGTACGGCGGCGACACGATGTTCGTCGACGTCTCGGCCCGCAACCGGACGGGCATCGACGAGCTGACGGAGGCGGTCATCCTGACCGCCGACGCCTCGCTCGACCTGCGCGCCCCGACCGGTACCGAGGCTCAGGGCGTCGCGATCGAAGGTCGTCTCGACCGCGGTCGCGGCCCGGTGGCCACGGTGCTCGTCCAGCGTGGCACGCTGCGTATCGGTGACTCGGTCGTCGCCGGCGAGGCCTTCGGCCGCGTCCGGGCGATGCTCGACGAGAACGGCGCCCAGGTGTCCGAGGCGGGGCCGGCGCGGCCGGTGCAGGTCCTCGGTTTCACCAGCGTCCCCGACGCCGGCGACAACTTCCTGGTTGTGCCGGAGGACCGGGTCGCCCGCCAGATCGCCGAGCGCCGACAGGCCCGCGAGCGCAACGCCGAGCTGGCGCTGAGCCGTGGCCGCCCGACGCTCGAGACGATCCTCGAGCGGATGAAGGAGGGCGAGAAGACCCAGCTCAACCTCATCCTCAAGGGCGACGTCTCCGGTTCGGTGGAGGCTCTCGAGGACGCCCTGCTCAAGATCGACGTGGGCGACGAGGTGGGTCTTCGGATCATCGACCGCGGTGTCGGCGCGATCACCGAGACCAACGTCATGCTGGCGTCGGCCTCCGACGCGGTCATCATCGGCTTCAACGTCCGGCCGCAGGGCAAGGCGACGGAGCTGGCCGACCGCGAGGGCGTCGAGGTCCGCTACTACTCGGTGATCTACCAGGCCATCGAGGACATCGAGAACGCCCTCAAGGGCATGCTCAAGCCGGTGTACGAGGAGGCGCAGCTCGGCACCGCCGAGGTGCGCGAGGTCTTCCGCGTACCGCGGGTGGGCAACGTCGCCGGTTCGCTGGTCCGGTCCGGCATCATCCGCCGCAACACCAAGGCCCGCCTCATCCGGGACGGCGTCGTGGTCGCGGACAACCTCACCGTCGAGTCGCTCAAGCGGTTCAAGGACGACGCGACCGAGGTCCGCGAGGGCTACGAGTGCGGTATCGGGCTCGGCTCGTTCAACGACATCAAGGTCGATGACGTGATCGAGACCTTCGAGCAGCGGGAGGTTCCCCGCACCTGACCCCGAAACGCCTGGGGCCGGCCGGATGACCATTCCGGCCGGCCCCGGTGCGCCGGGCGCCCTGGCGGGAGACGATCATGTGGATCGGGAGCCTGACGCTGGACATCCTCCTCGGGGATATCCATTCCCTGAAGGAGAAGCGGTCGGTCGTCCGGCCGGTGGTCGCCGAGCTGCGCCGGCGGTTCGCGGTCAGCGCCGCGGAGACCGGCGGCCTGGACCTGCACCGCCGCGTGGAGATCGGGGTCGCGGTGGTCGCCGCGGACCGCGCGCACTGCGCGGAGGTCCTCGGCGCGTGCGAGGAGCTCGTCGCGCGGCGGCCGGAGTTGGAGATCCTCTCGGCGCGAGTACGGTACCTCTCCGAGGACGACGCCGACGACATGGCCCGTCCTGAGGTGATTTTGCCGTAATTGGCGGATCGGTGTCCGGTGTGCGTGACCCAGGACCGCCGGGCCGCGCAGCCCCGAGCTGCTCAGCCCGGCCGGCTCGCGTCGCGGGCGCATCGCCGCTCCCGCGGGGTACACGGAACAAGGGTGCCCGGCACGCGGGCCAGGGGCATGGTGCAGGGGCACCGAGCAGGGACAACAGCAAGGGCAGAAACAGTGAGGTGTCGACCGGTTCGGCCGGGCACCGTGGTGTCCGCCACCCGGGTCGACCGGGCGACGAGGGAGGTGGACGGTGGCTGATCCGGCTCGTGCGCGCCGGTTGGCGGTGCGGATCCGTGAGGTCGTCGCGTCCACGCTGGAACGCGGTGTGAAGGACCCCCGGCTGGGGATGGTGACGATCACCGACGCGCGGGTCACCCCGGACCTGATGGACGCGACGGTCTTCTACACGGTCTACGGCGACGACGTGGCACGGCAGGCGTCCGCCGCCGCGCTGGAGTCCGCCAAGGGCATGCTGCGCAGCCAGGTGGGCCGGGCGACCGGGATCAAGGTCACCCCGACGTTGACGTTCGTGCACGACCGGCTGCCGGACGACGCGCGGCACCTGGAGGACCTGCTCGACGTCGCCCGCCGGCGCGACGAGGAGCTCGCCCGGGTGCGCCAGGACGCGACGCCCGCCGGCGAGCCCGATCCCTACCGGCGCCCCCGGGACGCCGACGAGCTCGACGGCGACCCGCTGGACGGCGACCCGCTCGACGCCCTGGCGGATGCCGGGCCCGGCGACGGTCTCACTGACGGATTCGGTGACGGGTTCGGCGGTGACGGACCGCAGGCCGGTGGGGACACCACAGTCGCCCGGCAGGAGTCGGCGTCATGACGGTCATGTCCACGGGCACGGAGTCCGCCGGTCGCCCGGCTTCAGCCGGAGGGTCGGGCGGCGCCTCGGCGCCCACCGCGGTCCAGCTCGCGTCGCGGCACGCCGCCGAGAGCCTGGCCGAGGCTGTGCGGGCGCTGCGCGGCGCGGTCGACTCGGGCGGGGGGATCCTCCTGCTCGCGCACGTCAACCCGGACGGCGACAGCCTCGGGTCGGCGATCGCGCTCGGGCTGGCGCTGCGCCGCCTCGGCGCGTCCCCGCGGGTCTCGTTCGATGCCGACCCGTTCGTCGTGCCCCGGACGCTGCGCTTCCTGCCGGGCCAGGACCTGCTCGTCGCGCCCGGTGACCTCGGGGACAGCCCGGAGCTGGTGGTGACCCTGGACGCGGGCAGCGAGGAGCGCCTGGGCTGCCTGGCCCGCCGACTCGCGGTGCCGCGCTGCATCGTCGTCGATCACCACGCCTCGAACACCCTGTTCGGCGACATCAACGTCGTCGACATCGAAGCGGCGTCCACCAGCGTCATGGTGGTGCGCATCATCGACGCGCTCGGTGTCGAGCTCGACCAGGACATCGCCGCCGCGGTCTACACCGGGCTGGTCACCGACACCGGCTCGTTCCGGTTCGCCGCCACGACACCGGCCGTCCACGAGCTGGCCGCCCGCCTGCTGGCGACCGGCATCCGGCACGACCTGATCGGCCGGACCCTGTGGGACACGCACCGTTTCGGCTACCTCAAGCTGCTCGGGCAGGCGCTGGAACGCGCCCGCCTCGAACCCGAGTTCGACCTCATCTGGACCTGGTGCACCGAGGCCGACCTGCGGGTGGCGGGCATCGGCTACGACGAGATCGAGGCGGTCATCGACACCGTCCGCACGGTGTCCGAGGCCGAGGTCGCCGTCGTCTGCAAGCAGGACGGCGACGTCTGGAAGATGTCGGTCCGCTCCAAGGGGGCGGTGGACGTCGGAGCGGTCTGCACCGCGCTCGGTGGCGGCGGGCACCGCTTCGCGGCCGGCATCTCGTCGTCGGCGCCGCTGGAGACCGTGATGCGTGTCTTCCGCGAGGAGCTCACCCGCGCTCCCCGCCTCGCCGGGTGATCCCTCCCGTGCCTTCTTCTGAACGTCCCACGGCGGCCGAGCGTCCCGCGGCCGTCGACGGCCTCGTCGTCGTGGACAAGCCCGCCGGCTGGACGTCACACGACGTCGTCGCGCGGTCCCGGCGCCTGCTGGGCACCCGCCGCATCGGCCACGCCGGCACCCTGGACCCGATGGCGACCGGTGTGCTCGTGCTCGGCGTCGGCCGAGGAACCCGCCTGCTCGGCCGGCTGGCGCTGACCGCCAAGGTGTACGAGGCCACGATCCGGCTCGGCCGCACCACCACGACGGACGACGCCGAGGGCGACCCGGTGGCGGACCGCCCGGTCGATGTCGGCGCCGGCCCGCTCGCAGCGGCGATGGCGGAGCTGACCGGGGAGATCGACCAGGTCCCGTCCAGTGTCAGCGCGGTGAAGGTCGCCGGGGTGCGGGCCTACGACCGGGTCCGGGCCGGCGAGGAGGTGACGCTCGCGCCGCGGCGGGTCACCGTCAGCCGGTTCGAGCTGCTCGCCCGGCGCGGCGAGACCGACCTGGACGTCGTCGTCGCCTGCTCGAGCGGGACGTACATCCGCGCGCTCGCCCGGGATCTGGGGGCCGCGCTGGGCTGCGGCGCCCACCTCACCGCGCTGCGGCGCACCGAGGTCGGGCCGTTCGGGCTGGCCGAGGCGGTGACCCTCGACGCGCTCGCCGAGGCCGCGAACGCGGCCGTCGTGCCGCTGGGGGCCGCGGTGGCGGCGACCTTCCCGCGCCGCGACGTGGACGGGGAGCAGGCCCGGGACGTCGCCTACGGGCGGCGGCTGCCCATGCTCGGCAGCCCGGGGCCGTACGGCGTGTTCGGGCCGGACGGAGCGCTCCTCGCGCTGTTCGAGGAACGGGACGGCACGGCCCGCCCGATCGTCGTCTTCGCGCCCGCGTAGCGCCCCGCCTGCGCTGTCACCCGCGCTCACCTGGTGTTCCGTCGGTGTGCGGACCCGGCGCGTCCACCCGGCGTGCGCATCGGGCGCGGGTCCGTCGCCGGCGCCCGGACCGGCCGTCCGCCGTGGCCGCCCGGATCGCGATCGTAGATCGACTCGTGATGCCCTAGGCTTCGGCAGGTGCGACGTTGGCGCGGAGTGGAGAACACCCCGGACGACTGGCCGGGAGGAATCGTCACCATCGGCTTCTTCGACGGCGTCCACCTCGGGCACCGGCGGATCATCGGCCGGGCGGTGGAGCTGGCGCGCGAGCGCGGGCAGCAGGCGGCCGTGGTGACGTTCGACCCGCACCCGGCGGAGGTGCTGCGCCCCGGCACCCATCCCGCGCTGCTGACGACCCTGCGACACAAGGCCGAGCTGCTCGAGGGCGTCGGCGTCGACGCGCTGTGCGTCGCCCCGTTCACCCTCGACTTCAGCCGGATGACCGCCGAGGACTTCGTCCACGAGATCGTCGCCGGGCAGCTGCGCGCGACCGGCGTGGTCGTGGGGGAGAACTTCACCTACGGCCACCGCGCCGCGGGGAACGTGGAGACGCTGGCCCGCGGCGGCCGTTCCGAGGGCTTCACCGTGGAGGGGATCGGCCTCGTCCACGCGGACGAGCAGGTGCTCTCCTCGACGGCGATCCGCCGGCGGGTGGCCGACGGCGACGTCGAGGGCGCCGCGGCGGCCCTCGGCCGGCCGCACCGGGTCGAGGGCGTGGTGGTGCACGGGGACGCGCGTGGCCGGCTGATCGGCTACCCGACGGCGAACCTGCAGTGCACGCCGTGGGCGGCGGTTCCCGGCGACGGGGTGTACGCGGGCTTCGCACGGTGGTCCGGCCAGCGGCGGGCGGCCGCGATCTCGATCGGCACCAACCCGACCTTCGAGGGCCGTGACCGCCGGGTCGAGGCGTTCCTGCTCGACTTCGACGGCGACCTCTACGGCGAGTACATGGTCTACGAGTTCACCCACCGGCTGCGCCCGACGCTGCGCTTCGACTCGGTCGACGAGCTCGTCCTGCAGATGGCGCGGGACGTCGACGCCACCCGCGCGGCCACGCTCCCCGTCTGACACAGCGCGTCCGCGCCGGGGGTGCCGACGGTCGGTGCCGGGGCGGGTCTCCCGGGGTTGATAAGCTTCCCCTTCAAGCGGGAGCGGTGTGTCCGGTGACGGCGTGCCGGTGGTTGGCTCGTGGCGGTTGCTGATGTTCGCAGGTGTTGACGCTCGTGCGCAGGTGTTGACGCTCAGTGGTCGCTGAGGCTCGGCGGTGGTCGGGAGATTCGGCGAAGGTCGATGTTCCCGGGCGGTCGCCGGCGGTGGAGCCACGGCCGACGGCGTACACCGGCAGGAGGCTCGGGTGATGCAGACCCCGAGCGCGCGCCGTCCCGGATGAGGAACGAGGTGGAGCGTGCCGCTCTCTGGCGACGTCAAGCAGAAGATCATGTCGGACTACGCCACGGTCGACCGGGACACCGGTTCGCCCGAGGTGCAGGTCGCGATGCTGACCCGTCGCATCAGTGACCTGACGGAGCACCTGAAGGTCCACAAGCACGACCACCACAGCCGGCGCGGGCTGCTCCTGCTCGTCGGGCGCCGCCGGCGGTTGCTGAACTACCTGGCGAAGACGGACATCAACCGTTACCGCGCACTGATCGAGCGACTCGGTCTGCGTCGATAGTCAGGAGAGGGAGCGCCCCGGTGGCGCTCCCTCGGCACATCGGGGGTAGATACCGGTGTGCCGGGCCGTCGGCGGCCAAGGGCCGCCGGCGGTCGGCAGGACCCAGCCGGGTCCGCGCGGCATGAGCCGCCGGTCCTCGGTCGTGGCCGCCGGAACGAGCGCCGTCGGCGCCGCCCCGGAGACTTCGACTGAGCACCGGCATCCTCCATGGCGCGGGCACGGCCCACGATGAGGATGGAGTATCGAGTGGACGACTCGACACAGGCGGCAGAGGCCGTCATCACGACCCCGGCCGGGGCCCGTACGGTCCGTTTCGAGACCGGTCGGCTGGCCCGGCAGGCCGCTGGCGCGGTCGTCGCCCACCTGGGCGACACGATGGTCCTCTCGGCGACGACGGTCAGCCGCTCGCCGAAGGAGCAGCTGGACTTCTTCCCCCTGACGGTGGACGTCGAGGAGCGGATGTACGCGGCCGGGCGCATCCCCGGCTCGTTCTTCCGCCGCGAGGGCCGCCCCAGTGAGGACGCGATCCTCACCTGCCGGCTCATCGACCGGCCGCTGCGGCCGTCGTTCACCAAGGGGCTGCGCAACGAGATCCAGGTCGTGGCGACCGTGCTCGCCCTCGACCCCGACACCCTGTACGACGTGGTCGCGATCAACGCGGCGAGCGCGTCGACGATGCTGGCCGGGCTGCCCTTCAGCGGGCCGATCGGCGCCACCCGGGTCGGCTACGTCGACGGCGACTGGATCGCCTTCCCGACGCACAGCGAGCTGGAGCGGGCGACTTTCGACATGGTCGTGGCCGGCCGCGTTCTCGAGGACGGCTCCGACGTCGCGATCATGATGGTCGAGGCGGAGGCGACGCCGGGCACGGTGGCCCTGGTCGCCGGGGGCGCGCCGGCACCGACCGAGGAGGTCGTCGCCGCGGGGCTGGAGGCCGCCAAGCCGGCCATCCGCGAGCTGTGCCGGGCGCAGAGCGAGCTGGCCGCGGGCGCGGCGAAGCCGGTGCGTGAGTTCCCGCTGTTCGTCGACTACCACGACGACGTGCTGGAGACCCTGACGGCCGCGGTCGGCGAGGAGCTGGCGGCGGCGCTGCGCATCGCCGGCAAGGCCGAGCGCGAGACCGAGCTGGAGCGGGTCCGGGCGCTGGCCGTGGAGAAGGTGTCCGGCCAGTTCGAGGGCCGCGACAAGGAGATCGGCCCGGCCTACCGCGCGCTGACCAAGAAGCTGGTCCGCTCGCGCATCGTCACCGACGGCGTGCGCATCGACGGCCGCTCCACGACCGAGATCCGCGAGCTGTCGGCCGAGGTCGACTACATCCCGCGGGTGCACGGCTCGGCGCTGTTCGAGCGGGGCGAGACGCAGATCCTCGGCGTCACGACGCTGGCGATGCTCCGGATGGAGCAGACCGTCGACACGCTCAACCCGGACCGCACCAAGCGGTACATGCACAACTACAACTTCCCGCCGTACTCCACCGGTGAGACCGGCCGGGTGGGCTCGCCGAAGCGGCGCGAGATCGGCCACGGCGCGCTCGCGGAGCGGGCGCTGCTGCCGGTGCTGCCCAGCCGCGAGGAGTTCCCCTACGCGATCCGCCAGGTCTCCGAGGCGCTGAGCTCCAACGGCTCGACGAGCATGGGCTCGGTCTGCGCGAGCACGCTGTCGCTGCTGAACGCCGGTGTGCCGCTGAAGGCCCCGGTCGCGGGCATCGCGATGGGCCTGATCCGGGAGGGCGACGCCTTCGTCACCCTGACCGACATCCTCGGGGCAGAGGACGCCTACGGCGACATGGACTTCAAGGTCGCCGGCACGCAGGAGTTCGTGACCGCCCTGCAGCTGGACACCAAGCTCGACGGCATCCCGGCGTCGGTGCTCGCCGGCGCGCTGCAGCAGGCGCGGGCGGCCCGGCTGACGATCCTCGAGGTGATGGCCGAGGCCATCGGCGGGCCGGACGAGATGTCCGCGCACGCCCCGCGGGTCATCTCCGTGAAGATCCCCGTTGACAAGATCGGCGAGGTCATCGGGCCCAAGGGCAAGATGATCAACCAGATCCAGGCGGACTCCGGTGCGGAGATCACCGTCGAGGACGACGGCACGATCTACATCGGTGCCGCCGACGGGCCGGCGGCCGAGACCGCCCGCTCCGCGATCAACGCGATCGCGAACCCGCAGATGCCCGAGGTCGGCGAGCGCTACCTCGGTACCATCGTGAAGATCACGAACTTCGGCGCCTTCGTCTCGCTGACGCCCGGCAAGGACGGCCTGCTGCACGTCAGCAAGCTCAAGCAGCTCGCCGGCGGCAAGCGCGTCGAGAAGGTCGAGGACGTGCTGTCGGTTGGCCAGAAGCTCCAGGTGGAGATCACCGAGATCGACGCCCGCGGCAAGATCAGCCTCGCGCCGGGCGCGGAGTCCATCGACACCGTAAGCGCCGGATCCTGACAGGAGCGCAGTGACGGAGACGGATCTGTCCACCTCGGACGACCGCACCTCGGACGGTCGCACCTCGAACGACCGCACCCCGGGCCTGGCCGGGCCGGAGCACGCCTCCGGCCCGCGCCCGGCCCGGGTGGCCGAGCTTCTCGCGGCGGGTCCCGGTTCCGAGGTCCTGCTCGCCGGGGCCGTGCGCCGCACGGTGCTGCCGGGCGGCCTGCGGGTCGTCACGGAGAAGGTCCCCGGGGTCCGGTCGGTGGCGATCGGGATCTGGGTGGGCGTCGGCTCGCGGGACGAGACGCCGCTCACCGGTGGCTGCTCGCACTACCTGGAGCACCTGCTGTTCAAGGGCACCCCGAGCCGGGACGCCCTGTCGATCAGCGCCTCCATCGAGGCCGTCGGCGGTGATCTCAACGCCTTCACCGCCAAGGAGTACACCTGCTACTACGCGCGGGTGCTCGACGTGGACATGGACCTGGCCATCGACGTCGTCTGTGACATGGTTGCCAACTCGCTGGTGACCGCGGACGACGTCGAGGCCGAGCGGGGCGTGATCCTCGAGGAGATCGCCATGCACGAGGACGACCCCGGCGACGTCGTGCACGACGTCTTCGCCGATGCCGTCCTCGGCTCCTCCGTCCTGGGCCGGCCGGTGCTCGGCACGGTCGACACCATCGAGGCGCTCGGCCGGGAGACGGTCTTCGACTACTACCGCGAGCGGTACGCCCCGCCCGCGCTGGTCGTCTCGATCGCCGGCAACATCGAGCACGACCACGCCCTGGACCGGGTGGTGGCCGCGTTCGCCGACCGGCTCACCGGGCCCGCGCGGCCCCAGGAGGTGCGCCGCGGCGAGTACCCGTTCCCGCCGCCGCCGGGCATCGTCGTCACCAACCGGCCGACCGAGCAGGCCCACGTGGTGCTCGGCACGGCCGGCCTGTCCCGGCACGACCCGCGCCGGTACGCGCTCGGCGTGCTGTCGACGGCCCTCGGTGGCGGGATGAGCTCGCGGCTGTTCCAGGAGGTGCGGGAGAAGCGCGGGCTGGCCTACTCCGTGTACTCCTTCGACAACCAGTTCGCCGACGCCGGGCTGTTCGGCGTCTACGCGGGCTGTACCCCGGGGCGCGCCGACGAGGTGCTGGAGATCTGCCGCGAGCAGGTACACCGGATCGCCGAGCACGGCATCACCGCGGAGGAGCTCGAGCGGGCCCGCGGGCAGAACCGCGGCGGCCTGGTGCTCAACCTGGAGGACACCGGGTCGCGGATGAGTCGGCTCGGCAAGAGCGAGCTCGTCCACGGCGAGCTGCTCTCCGTCGACGAGGTGCTCGCCCGGGTCGAGGCCGTCACACTCGACGACGTGCGGGCCGTCGCCGGCGAGCTGGTCGACCAGCCGTGGGCGCTCGGCGTCATCGGCCCGTTCGAGGACCACGACTTCAGCGCGGCCGTAGCGCGGTGACCCGCGCGGCCGCTGGCGGTACCGGACACGTGGAGGGCACGGGATGATCGGCGTCGGGGTGCTCGGAGCCCGTGGCCGGATGGGCGCGACCGTCTGCGACGCCGTCCGCGCGGCGCCCGACCTGGAGCTGGTGGCCGAGGTCGACGCCGGCGACGACCGCTCGCCGGCGGCGAAGGCCGACGTCGTGGTCGACTTCACCCATCCCGACGCGGTCATGGACAACCTGCGGTGGGCGGTGGAGAACCGCGTCCACGCGGTCGTCGGGACGACCGGGTTCGACGACGCCCGCCTCGCGACGCTGCGCGGCTGGCTCGCAGCCGAGCCGTCGGTGGGCGTACTGGTGGCGCCCAACTTCGGGATCGCCGCCGTCCTGATGATGATGTTCGCCGCCCGCGCGGCGCCGTACTTCGAGTCGGTGGAGATCGTCGAACTGCACCACCCGGGCAAGGCCGACGCCCCGAGCGGCACGGCGCGGCGCACCGCCGAGCTGGTCGCCGCGGCCCGCGCCTCGGCCGGGCTGCCCGCCGCCGGTCCCGACGCGACCACCTCCGCCCTGGACGGGGCGCGCGGGGCGCGGGTTTCGGGTGTACCGGTGCACGCCGTCCGCCTCGGTGGGCTCGTCGCCCACCAGGAGGTGCTGCTCGGTGGGGCGGGCGAGACGCTGACGATCCGTCACGACTCGCTGGACCGGGAGTCCTTCATGCCCGGGGTCCTGCTGGCGGTGCGCGAGGTGGCTGCCCGCCCGGGGCTGACGGTCGGCCTGGAGTCGTTGCTCGACCTCGGCTGACGTTGCTCGACCTCGGCTGACCACCTCCCGAACCGGGCCTGATCACCTCCCGGACACCGGTGTCGTCAACCCGTCACCCGGTCCGGTAGCAGTCCGGCACTACCCGGATGGATAGGTTTCGGGTGTGGTGCGACAAGCGGGCGGGCGGGCGG
>NZ_UBIZ01000410.1:0-4487 GCF_900465275.1 Parafrankia sp. Ea1.12
GGGCTGGGTGCTGCGGGGCTGAGTCAGGGGATCCGCCGATCAGGTCAGGGCCGACAGAACAACGCCACGTCGGTTCCACGCGCCATGCGGCGTGGTCTACAAGCGCGGAAAGTGTCGTCCGGCGGCCAGGGGGCGGCCGGTTTTCACGCGACCGGACCCAACCGCGGTCTGAGACCGCCATGGCGCTCGCACCGACCTTCGGACATCCGGCCCGATTGGCCGGATGCCCCAGAGATCTTGTCGCCGCCCCGTGGGTGGTTGCCCTCGGTGACGCCGACATGAAGACGTTACCTCGTACCGGGCCGTGATCGGGGGGCGCGAGGTGTGTGGTTAACCATCAGGGGAGGAGGTTCTACGTCACATCTGGTCCAGTGAAGCGCCGAACTGCGGTTCGGAGTCGGTTGGACGACATTTCCTCTTTAGATGACCTTGAAGACCTCAGCATACGCCGGATTGCCCATGCCTGGCGGGCATCTGTTACTGGGGGTGCACCCGGCCCGTTCGGGTGCGCAGCGCGCCGGTGGCGGGCATCGGCACCGGCCACCGGACCCGGCGCCGGCGCGGGCTCACCGGGCCGAGCGGGCCCGCCGGACCAGGCTGCGCGGCCCCCCGGTCCCGGCTGGCGCCGACCGCCCAGGCCAGCAGGGCCAGCGTTCCGACGAGCGCCCCGTAGGCGCCGACGACCCGCGCGTCCTCGCCGCGGGCGCGCGCCGCGATCCAGCACACCGCCCCGACCCCGCCGACCAGCGCGGCCACCAGGACAGCCCGTAGCGCCGTCATGGCCATCCGTGGCGCCGCCACCGGCTCGGACGCGGCCAGCCCGGGTACGGGGCTTTCAGGCACCGCCACGGCCGGTGCCGCGACCGCCGGCTCGGCCACATGGCCCGACCCAGCCACATGGCCCGGCTCGGCCGCCTGGTCCGGGTCGGCTGGACGTCCTTCCCGCCGCCGACGGGCCGTGCGCACCAGCGGCAGGGCGACCAGCGGACCGAGGACGACGGCCGCCACGAGCAGGTCGATCGGAGTGCTCAGATGTGGGGTCACCAGCAGCCAGCTGCCGCCGGTGAACAGAGCGAGGGGCAGGTCCGGGTCGCCGGGGGCGGCCGGGTGGCCCGGGCCGCCGCGGGTGATCGCGAGCAGCGGGGCCACCAGCAGGAGCAGATAGTGGCTCCACACGATCGGCGAGGCCACGAGTGCCGCCGCCACCACGCCGGCGAACAGCAGCCCGTCGCCGCCGGCGCGGCTCCGCCCGCGGGCCCGCCACAGACATCCGGCCAGCAGCAGGCCGGCGGCGGCGCGGGCGCCCCAGGTGGCGGCGCCGAGGCCGAGCCCGACGTTCATCAGCAGCCCGGTGAGGCTCAGCCCGTCGGGCGCCTCCTCGCGGGCGAGGACGGACAGCATGTCGGCGTAGGTGTGCGCCGCCACCGGGCTGTAGATCTCCCCGACGCCGAACAGCGCGGCCAGGGTGACGAGCGCCACCACCGTCGCGCGCGGCCGGCGGGTCAGCGCGAGCCAGAGCGCGACCGGGACGAGGAAGAGCTTGCTGTACACGAGCACCGCGGTGAGGACCCCGGCCGCCACGGGGACGTCCCGCAGCCGCCACAGTGCCACCAGCCCGCAGAACAGCAGCGCGTTGAGGGTGCCCATCTGCAGCCCGGTGATGGTGCAGGACGCCGTCAGCACCAGGGCGAACGTCCACCGGCCGGCGCCGGCGAGCCGGCAGGCGGCGAGCAGGGCGACCACCGACAGCGCGATGAACAGCTCGGAGGCGCCGGGAAGGGCGGAGAGCGGGACGAACGGCAGCGACACCAGGTACGGGTAGACGAAGGCGAAACCGGAGTAGACCTCGGGTGTGCCGGGCGGGGGGTAGGGGTCGCGGCCGTCGGCGACCGCCGCGCCCGCGCGGAGAAAGACGTCGACGTCGAAGTGGGCGATCGGGGCCACGTAGCCCACCCAGATCAGGGCGAGGAGCCCGGCGATGACGAGCGGGCCCGCGGCGCCGGCGGCCGTGGCCGCGGCCGTGGCCACGGCCGCCGGCGGCCGGGCACGGCCCGGCCCCGTGCCGCGTTGCTCCGGTCGGCGCTCCACCCAACCCCCAGGGTCGTCGTGTGCTGCGTCGGTCATGTTCCCACCCGTCAGAGCAGCAGCTCGGTGAGCAGGTGGATGACCAGGCCGGCGAGCGCGCCGACCACCGTCCCGTTGATGCGGATGAACTGCAGGTCGCGACCGACGTGCAGCTCGATCCGCCGGGACGTGTCAGCCGGCTCCCAGCGGGCCACGGTGTCCCCGATGACGGCGGCGATGTCCTCGCGGTAGCGGCCGACGGTGCGGGCGGCGATGTCGGCGGCGGCCCGGTTCACGGTGGACGCCAGCGCCGGCTCGGTGGCGAGCCGGTTCCCGAAGGCCGCCAGCTCCTCGGTGGCCCTGGTGCGCGCGGTTCCGTCCGGGTCCGTGGTCAGGTCGAGCAGTACGCCGCGGGCGGTCGCCCAGATCGCCGACACCGCCCGGTCGGTCTCCGGGTGGGCGATGATCCGCCGCTTCAGCGCCTCCACCCGCTCGCCGAGCTCGTCGTCGGTGCGCAGGCGCTCTGCGAACGTGGTGAGGAAGGAGTCCAGCGCGCGGCGCACCCGGTGGTCGGGGTCCCTCCGCAGGTCGGCGGCGAACCGCAGCGCCTCGGCGTACGCCTTGGCGGCGACCGCCTCGTCGAGCCACTTGGGCGACCAGGCCGGCGCCTGTTCCCGGACCATCCGCACGACCGTGTCCGGGTTCTGCTTCAGCCAGTCCTCGATCTCGGCGACGAGCAGGTCGACCAGGTGATGATGCGTGCCCTCCGCGACCACCCGGTCGAGGGCCACCCCGAGCACCCCCGCCCACCGCCGCTCCACGAGCCGGGGCAGGACGGTCTTCTCGACCAGCTCGCGGACGAGGTCGTCACTGATGCCGGAGATCATCGAGGCCACCCGTGCCGAGACCTCGGAGGTCACGCGTTCGGCGTTCTCCCGGCGGCGCAGCCAGCCACCGACCCGGCTGGCGACCCCGAGCTGGTCCAGTTTCTCGCGGATCACCTCCTCGGCGAGGAAGTGCGTTCCGACGAAGTTCTGCAGGCCGCGGCCGAGGGCGTCCTTACGGCGCGGGATGATCGCGGTGTGCGGGATCGGCAGCCCGAGCGGGTGCCGGAACAGCGCGGTGACCGCGAACCAGTCAGCCAGCGCGCCGACCGTGCCGGCCTCGGCCGCGGACGCCACGTAGCCGACCCAGCCCGGCGCGCCGGAGGCGTCCCACCGCCAGGCGACGACGTACACGGTGACCATGAAGGCGAGCAGCCCGGTCGCGATGGTGCGCATCCGGCGCAGCCCCTGGCGCATGCGGGCCTCGCTGAACGGGTCGCCGCCGAGATCGCGTGGGGCCCCGCCCGTCGCTGTCAGTGTCATCGCCCGCCCACCGGTGTCATCCGCGCCCGCCCGCCCCTCCGCAGGACCCTGCCGGAGAGCGCGGGCCTGGGGGCCGGGCTCGCGCGGCGGCGCCGACCCGCTCCGGCGGGGAGACAGCAACACCCTACGGGCGCGGCCCGTCAGCCCGGCGGGCCGCGCCCGCGCGGCGATGGATGACGACGAGGTCGACCAGCGCCGTGGCGGCGATGATCCCGAGAACGACCGCCGGCACGGTTCGGCCGGCCACCGCGAGCAGACCGCTGAAGACCCCGCAGAAGACCAGGCCGAACACGGCCAGCGCCCGGCGCAGGCCGAGGGCGCTGGCGGCCGGCGCGGCACCCGTCCGCGCGTCGCCGAGCGAGCCCAGCCGGCGCCACCACGGTGTGCGCCACCAGGGTGGGGGGTGCGCGGGGCGTTCGGTGCGCTGCCGGGGCACTGGAGCGGTCACGCCCTGCGGTGTGCCCGCCCAGGCGCGGACGAACCAGGACCACCCCGCAGCAGGGGAGGTCACAGGAAAGCAATCATCAGACATAAAAAGGGTATCGAAAAGGTTTGGCAGGAAGTTGCCTGTCGGCCTGCCTGGCCCCCTCTGATACTTCATCTCGTGATAATGGGGTTGAGGGGTCTGTGAGCGTAGGTGACGGCGCGTTCCCGCCTGTTCCCGCGATGTTCTCGCCAGCGCGGCCCGGTCGGTCGCCGGGCGGCGGCCTCGGTGTCCCGCCGCCAGAGCCCCGGTGCCGGTAGCCCGGCGTTAGCGTGCCTGCGCGGCCGCGGCGTCGCCGACCGCGTCGATGAGCAGTTTCGTCGCGGTGAAATCGACCGGGACCTCGATCACCCGGACCCCGCCCGCACCCAGCGCGGCGGCCAGGCGTTCGCGGTGGTCGGCGGCCGAGCGGAGCCCGCCCCTGCGGCCCCACACCTCGACGACCAGGCTGGCATCCAGATCCGAGGCCAGCTCGAGCAGGGTGGCGGCGGTACCGGTCGGGGGCTGCTCGACGACCGCCACCCCCACCCGGCCCTGCCGCCATGCCAGCAGGGGGCGGCGTGGCGGTGGCC
>NZ_UBIZ01000352.1:0-368 GCF_900465275.1 Parafrankia sp. Ea1.12
GACAGCGTCTCCAGGCCCTGCAACAGCAGGAACGCGTTCATCGGCGCCAGCGCGGGGCCGAGGTCGCGCAGCAGCCGCGCGCGGGCCCGCAGGATGAAGGCCGTCTCGGGGAAGGCGTCGAGGAACACCAGGCCGTCGTAGGCCGGGTCCGGTTCGGTGAACCGCGGGTAGCGCCCGTTGCCCCAGTCGAACCGGCCGCCGTCGACGATGATCCCGCCGATGGACGTCCCGTGCCCGCCGATGAACTTGGTCGCCGAGTGCAGCACGACGTCAGCCCCATGCTCAAGCGGGCGGGCCAGGTAGGGCGAGGCCAGCGTGTTGTCGACGAGCAGCGGTATCCCGGCCTCGTGCGCGACCCCCGCGACGCC
>NZ_UBIZ01000268.1:0-244 GCF_900465275.1 Parafrankia sp. Ea1.12
GGGAGAGCATCGGAACGGCGAAGATCCGGTCCTGCTCGGCGTAGCCCCAGTCCTCCTCGAGCCACCGGTTGAACGCGCGCAGGCTGGCGTAGGTCAGTTCGACGTCGTCCGCCATGTCCTGCTCGACATCGACCACGCCGTGGCCGAGCTGAAGCGGGTGCTGGACGCCGACGCGCGCCTGGTGCACCTGCGCCCCGGGCCGATCGGCGGCCGCTCCCCCGCGCACCCCGACTTCGACCGGTTC
>NZ_UBIZ01000354.1:0-275 GCF_900465275.1 Parafrankia sp. Ea1.12
GCCGCCGAGCTCACTCCCGACGTCGTCGCCGCGGCGAACAACGCGGCGCTCTCCGACCTGGTGGAACGCGCGGAGAAGGGCTTGCTCCTGCCCGGCCTGGGGCCGGTCGACGTCGGACCGGTCATCGGTGTTGGTCACTCGATGGGGGCTATGCTCGCCGTCTTCCAGCAGTCGCTGCACGGCAGCTTCGATGCCATCGCCCCACTCGGCTACGGCACGGTCGCGCCCTTCGCCGCCTATCTGGCCGGAGACGACCGCACCCGTATACCCCGACC
>NZ_UBIZ01000118.1:0-523 GCF_900465275.1 Parafrankia sp. Ea1.12
GTAGCTGTCAAGGACCGATGTCAGGTGCCGTTCGGAGACGATCAGGAGTCTGTCGGTGCATTCGCGGCGGGCGGTGCCTACCCAGCGTCCCGCGATCGCGTTCGCTTTCGGCGACTGTGGTGGTGTGCGCATCACGTCGATGCCGGCTGCGGTGAAGACGGCATCGAAGGAAGCCGTGAATTTCGTGTCGCGGTCACGGATGAGGAACTGGAACCGGTGGCTGCGTTCCTCGAGGTCCATCAGCAGGTTCCGTGCACGTTGGGTGACCCAGGCCGCGGTTGGATGCTTGGTGACCCCGAGGAGGTGGACTCGGCGGGTGGCGTGCTCGACGACGAAGAACACGTAGATCCATTGTAGGAACACGGTGTCCACGGTGAAGGAATCGCAGGCGAGGATGCCGGAGGCCTGGGCGTGTAGGAACGTGCGCCAGGAGGCATCGGCCCGCCGGGGCGTGGGATCGACACCGGCGCGGTGCAGGATCCGCCAGACGGTGGCCACCCCGACCGGGTAGCCCAGCCCGACG